>NZ_KV811118.1:0-47008 GCF_001813005.1 Streptococcus sp. HMSC062H02 | reverse complement strand
CAGAACTGTCTACATCATAGTAAAGCAAGAACTTAACAGCGTCTGCGCCTTGTTCCTTAATGCGTTTGGCAGACCAAATATCCAAGCAGTCAGGTAAGCGTTTGGTGCTTGTTGTATCGTAACCAGTTTTTTCATAAGCAAGGAGAAGACCAGCATTGGCATCAAGCGCTTTAGTAGCTGGAAGACCATACTCAGGGTCTAGAAGCATAGAGGATGCGTATTTTGTCAATTCATCTGCAACCAATACTTTAAGTTCTTCCATTTGAGCAACTGTTGGCTCTTCTGTTTGGTATTGAGCCATGAGGCGTTTCAAAGCGCCACGTTGGTCAAAGGCAAGAGCTGAGATAATGCCGTTCTCGTCAGAGAGTTTTTGCAAGCAAGCTACTTTATTGGGACTTAATTGTAATTTACTCATAGACACTTCCTTATTTTTGATAGTCATGAATGATCACACCTTGTACCACACGGTTTACTGTACCTGTAGGAGATGGTGTATCTGGTTTATTTTCTACCTTGAGTGAAGTCAAAAGGGCAAAGAGTTGAGCATATACGATGTAAGGGAAGACACGGTAAATATCGTTCAAGACACCGCCACAACCAAGGGCCACTTCTTTGACATTTTCAAGACCAAAGGCTTGATCACTCAAAAGCACAACACGACGAGCAATGTGATCACCAGCCACTTCACAAACCAAGTCCAAGTCGTACTTGCGAGTGTAGTCTGTCGTTGTACCAAATACCAAAACAACTGTATCTTCGTTGATTAATGATTTTGGACCGTGACGGAAGCCAACTGGGCTTTCATACATGGTCGCCACTTGACCAGCTGTTAATTCCAAAATCTTGAGCTGAGCTTCATGAGCAAGTCCAAAGAAAGGACCAGCACCCAGATAGATAACACGGTTAAAGTCAAGGTCAACAAGCTCTTTAACATCTGCTGCATTGTCTAGAATCTTACGAGCAAGGCTAGTCACAACTTCAAAACGTTCAGCTTTCACAGCAAATTCTGTAGGATCAAAGACCAAGAGAGCTGTCAACATCATGGATGTAAAGCTAGAAGTCATGGCAAATCCAGCGTCATTGGAAGCAGCTGGTTGCAAGAGTAAGAGATTGTGGTCATCGCCATGGGCTTGAAGTGCCAATTTCCCTTCTGCAGCACATGTAATGGTCACTTGATAGAGGTCGTCAACCAAGGCTTTAGCCAAATCAACCGTCGCCACACTTTCAGGTGAATTCCCACTACGAGCAAAGGATACAAGGACAGTCGCCACATCTTTTTTCAGATAAGTTTCTGGATTGGCAACAATATCAGTTGTCGCAATAGCATTGAAGTTCCATTTGCGTTCATCATAGACTTCCTTAAAGTATGGTACCAAGGTATCTCCCACATAAGCAGAAGTCCCAGCACCTGTCAAGATAACCTTAATATAGTCATGTTTATCAGCAATCCCTTGTAGGAAGGCTGCAATTTCTTCCCGTTTTGCTTGATAGGCTTCAAAAGCTTCTTTCCATACATCGGGCTGTTGGTAGATCTCACGAGTCGTGATTTCTGCACCCAGTTCAAGTAATTCTTCTTTTGTGTAATTTAGCATAGAGTTCCTCTAATCTATTGTTGTTTCATTCTTATTGAAAATATGGGAATGGGAGTGACTCCCATTCCCATGTATATTCTATATAAGATGCTCTAAGTTACATCTTATACTCAATGAAAATCAAAGAACAAACTAGGAAGCTAGCCGCAGGTTGCTCAAAGCACTGCTTTGAGGTTGTAGATAGAACTGACGAAGTCAGTAACATCTATACGGCAAGGCGACGCTGACGTAGTTTGAATGTGATTTTCGAAGAGTATTATTCATCTTCGTCATCATCAAAGCCCGCTAACAAATCATTGACTTTCACAATGCTTTCTGCAGCACGGCTCTTGTAGTCCGCATCTGCACCTGTAAGGCTGGCATTGATAAATTCAATCACCATTGGAAGATTCATCCCTGCGTAGAGTTCAATGTCGCGACCTTCCATGATCAAACGGCTTACCACGTTACATGGTGTACCACCGAGAAGGTCCGCAAAGACTAGGAAATCATCCAATCCTTCGATAGCAGCTTCAAATTTTGCAGTAAATTCTTCTGGACCATCTTCTGGAAGAAGGGCCACTGCATGAATGTTGTCCTGTGGACCCATGATCATTTCTGTGCTACCTTTAAGTTCTTCACAGAAACGACCATGACTCACCAAAATTAATGATTTACTCATAAATTATGCGCCCATTCCAAGCAAGAATTTACCGATGAATGAAAGACCTACTGCAAGAACGATAATGATACCGATCGCTTTAGTAGAGTTCATACCTTTCTTACCAAGCAACCAGAAGATAAAGGCAGTAAAGATTGCTGGAAGCAAACGTGGGAAGATTGAGTTCAAGATGTCTTGGAAGTCAATCATCTTTTCACCGATTGGCAATTTGTAAGAAATCTCAAAGTTGATCATTGTTGCTACAAGAGCACCCATCATGAAGACACCAAGTACAGATGCAGCGTCAATCAAAGCTGTCAAAGTACTTTGCATGTTGTTGATAAGGTTAACCCCTTCTTTGTAGGCAAATTCCAATTGTTTCCAACGGAAGATGTCATAAGCAACTGCAACTGCGATCCAAAGGAAGATACCCCATGGTTGGCCAGCGATAGCCATAGTTGCTGCGATAGATCCCATGATAGCAGGTACAAGTGAACCAAAGATTGTATCTCCAAGAGGAGCGAATGGTCCCATCAAACCTGTCTTGATACCGTTAACCGCATCTTTAGAGACAACGCCATCTTTTTCTTCCATGGCAAGGTCAAAACCAGCGATAATAGTGTGGAAGAATGGTGAAGTATTGAAGAATTGAGTATGAACTTTCATCATTTCTTTCAATTCAGGAGTTCCATCCCCATACATTTTACGCAATTGAGGCAAGATCATGTAAAGGTAACCAGAAGCTTGCATACGTTCGTAGTTCCAACCTAATTGGAAAGTAAACAAGCTACGTTTGTTGATTTGATTAAAATCTTCTTTTGTTAATTTGTAATTAGAATTCGTCATCTTCAATTTCCCCACTTTCTGATGGTGTAGAAGGTGCTGCTACAGCAACTTTTTGGCTGTTCTTGAAGTGAACAACCGCAAGGAAGATACCTACGATAGAGATACCGATCATAGACAATCCTTTGAAGTTGTTAACAAAGCCAATTTTTTCAGCAACTTCAGCAGGAAGAGTGCTAATGATACCAGCAACTGCTCCACCAAGACTTTGTACGTTTGAGTAAAGAACAGTCAACATAGCTGTCAAACCAAATCCCATAGCAAGGTAGTGAAGGTTACGTTTAACTGGAAGGTAACGAAGCAAGATAGCGAATCCAAGACCTGGAAGCATACGACCTGCAAGAGTCAAACCGTCTGCAACCCATTGGTATTCTTTAACAAGGTTTACAACACCTTGTACGAATTCTCCACCGAAAGCAAGGGCGAAGAATACTGGAAGGGCACGAGATAGAGCCCAAGGAAGCGCACCAAGAAGATAGTTACGTTCGATTCCTTTGTAGTCAAAGCGTTCAATCGCAGCATCAATACGGTGTGCAAAGAAAGTAGTTGTCATACGTCCAAGAACGTCGAAGTATGTCAAAAGTGCCGCTACTGGTACAGCGATTGTTGTAATCGCAAGGTCTGTATCAATACCTTGAGAGATAGAGAATGCTGTTGCAAGAACCGCACCAGAAGTTGCGTCGATACGAGAAGCACCACCGAAGGTACCAACCCCGAGAACGAACAACTGCAAGCTACCACCGATAAACAAACCAGTTGTCACATCTCCCATGATCAAACCAGTAATGAAACCAGCGAATACAGGGGAACCTGCAGATGAAACGATTGTCAACTCATCACAGATTTGATAAGCTGAGTACAAAGTGAGAAGTAAAATTTGCCACCATTGTATCATAACAATGACCTCCTAAAAATTTTTTCCTATTTTAATAAGCTCAAAAAGTCTGAAACTGGATCATTTGGAACCATTTGAGCAGTGAGTTTCACACCTTTTTCTGCTAGTTTGTGGAAATCTTCCACATCCTTGTCTACCACATTGATAGAACGTGTGATAGAGCGAGTTTCTGGTGTTTGAGACATATTGCCGACGTTGAGTGTTTCAAGCGGTACACCTGCTTCGACCAAACCAAGGAAACGGTCTGGTTTACGTGCAACGATAAAGAGACGTTGGCTATCGTATTTACCAGCAAGGATATTTGCTGCTGCTTTCTCAACTGGCAAGATACTGAGTTTCACACCTGGTGGTGTCGCAAGTTTCAAACCACTCTTTTCAATATCGTTGTTAACAACTTCGTCGTCTACAACCATAATGCGTGAAACATTTAGTTTTCCAGCCCAAAGATTGGCTACTTGACCGTGGATCAAACGTCCATCGATACGGCATCCTACAATTGTCATAAGTTTTCCCCCTTTATATGTTTTAGTGTAGGTTTACGAGTTAAATGAATCTCTTCTTTATATTCGCCCTCAGTTTCAAAGATAATGATGCGGTTAGCACCTTCCTTGAGATAACTATGAGGGATATAAAGTGAGAGGGTCGGGCCGACGTTCCAGAAACGCCCTAGGTGACGCCCGTTGACAAAGGCAACTCCCTTACCAAACTCAGACAAGTCTAAGTAGGTATCCTTCGGCTCTTCGACAGTAAAGTCGAAAGCGTAAAAGGCTGGTTGTCCTTCTGTCCATCCTTTTGAAAAATCAATCTTCTCAGGATTATCCAGTGGCAGTGGATATTGTTTCCAATTTAACATGAAGTGTAGATCCTTGCAGACACCTGTACGAATTCCTTTACGCTGCGTATCTGCCAAGAACTTATGTCCGTAGTTGACACGCCCCATATTTTCGACCAAGATGTCAATCTCTGAAAAACCTTCTCGATTTCCCTGACAGTAGATATCTTCACCAATTTCTGTCTGGTATTGAGTGGCAATCCATTGACCATCTACATAGAGTTGAGCTCGGTCACGTCCATCGATGATACGGAGACGTTCCTCTTCGGCATCCCAACTTGCTTCGGTACGATAAAGAAGGTAGCCATAACTTTGACCAAGTTCTTCCATCGCTTTTGGATAGAGGCTTTCAGTAGGACTGGAGAGACTATCCAGGGTTTCAAACAAGGAAACTTTTTCAACTAGTGGAATGGATTCCATTTCCATGCTTTCCTTGTAAAGTGGTTCCAACTGTGGATACTCTGGGAAGTGTGTTGCCATCATCTTCTTGACTGCTAGGTATTTAGCAGTTGGATTTCCTTCTTCATCGAGAAGGGCATCATAATCGTAAGATGTAACTTGTGGCAAATCTAGAGTTCCTCGAGCCGAGCAACCATTCATGAAACCAAAGTTTGTTCCACCATGGAACATGTAAAGGTTGATAGAGCCTTGCTCCAATACCTCTCGAACAGCTTCTGCCAATTCTTTAGGATCCCGTGTGATGATGGGTTCTTTCCAACGGTTGAACCAACCATCCCAGAATTCCATACACATGAGGGGCCATTTCTTGCCATGCTCATCAAAGAATTCCTGCATCTGTGAAAAGTTGTACGGAGCTTTAGAACCGAAGTTTCCTGTCACAAAGAGGTCGTCTTCGATCAAGGTTCCGGCTTTCAGAGTAGCCCTCCATGGGCCATCTGAAGTAAAGAGTGGGCAATCAATCCCTCGGTCTTCCATCAATTTCCGAATTGCTCGTAGATAAGACTTATCTTCTCCATAAGAGCCATATTCATTTTCGACTTGCATCATAAGAATGTTTCCACCATTATCCAACAAGCGAGGCACAAGCCTTGGCAATAATTGGTCATAATAGCGAGCAACAGCCTCGATGTAGGCCGGGTCGGACGAGCGAATTCGCATGTCCTTTGTCAAGAGCCAAGCCGGCAAGCCACCAAATTCCCATTCCGCACAGATAAATGGAGACGGGCGTACAATGGCATAGAGACCTAGATCTTGTGCAATTTGAAGAAATCTCTCCAAATTTCTGGCACCTTCAAAATCAAACTCCCCTTCAACAGGTTCGTGTAAATTCCAAGCCACATAGGTCTCGACTGTATTAAAGCCAAGCGCCTTTAAGTTATAGAGAGAATGATACCAATCCTCTGCTGGAATCCTAAAATAATGAATGGCGCCGGACAAAATCTTGAACGGTTTTCTGTCTAAATAGAAATCGTCCTCAATTTTAAATCTGGTCATGTTATTACCTCTGACGAATTAAGTTTGCGCTTTCATTTATTATAATATTAACTATAATCAAATCTTTTGCATTTGTCAATAGGTTTTAGAAAATTATTTAAAATTTTTCTATTTTTTTACTTACCGTTTACCGAAATTATCTAAAAATAGCATGAAAACGATCTTTTTATGTATGATAATTCACAAGAACATCAAATGAATTTTTTTACATGTAAAATAACATTTTTAGTCTATTATTTTAATTTTTTGACCTTAATACTACTCTTTTCTCTATATTTGTGGTAAAATCAAAATTGGAGAAAGAGAATCGAGGTGAAATTTATGGCTATTCCTAAATACCAATATATTAAAGATGAATTAAAAAATAAAATCATCTCTGGTCAATTTGCAAGTGGAGATAAATTTTATACAGAAGCCGAATTGATCGCGATGTACGATGTGAGTTCAATCACAGTTGTTCGTGCCTTGAACGACCTTGCTAAAGACGGCTACATTGTCCGCCAACAAGGTAAAGGTACTTTCGTTTCACGTGCCCGTAAGCACAAACTCGTTGAGTTTTCAGATGTCGAAATCTTTGAAACAAAAGACGATAAAGTTACTGTCCTTTCTATCGAGCGCGGAAACAAACTTGAATATTTAGATAAACTTGGACTACGTGGAGATCAATTCTACTATAAGATTGAACGTATTCGTCAAACAAACGATGTGACATACATCTACCACACATCTTATATTCCTGAGCAATACATCAATGCCAACTATCCAAATCTTGACTATTATAGCTCTATCTATACACGTTTCAAATTGGATTACCGCATTCACATGAGTGATGAACATTTTGAGGAAATCAACGAAATCGCATTCCCAACACCAGAGCATGCTGCTTCTGTACTGGGAATCGATACACAATTCCCAACTGTCTTCCAAACGAAGACTACAAAACTTGAGGCCACTGGCCAAGTCCTTGCCTATAGTGAAACTTATAAGCGAGCAGACTACTACAAAATCAAATTCATCTCATGTAACCGAGGTCATTAAGAAAAAGCCTGAGCCTAGCTCAGGCTTTTTCTCTATTCATTATAGCACGAGAAAAAAGTTGTGAAAACGCTATGAAGGGCTCTTATTTAATTAGTAGCATTTTTACTAAAAACAAGGTAAATTTTCGTTTGGTTTTTCCTCTGTTTTATCCCTTATTAGCAAATTTCTCCTAAATCTTATGATTTCCTCTATTTATTATAGTTCTTATATAAACCCACTTGACATTTTACTCCTTAGATAATAAAATAAAATTGGTTTTATGTAAACGCTATCATATATGATAATAACAAGGAGGTTTTGTCATGAAACTAGAAAAGAAACAGCGCTTCTCCATCCGTAAATACTCGGTTGGGGCAGCTTCTGTACTGATAGGATTTGCTTTTAGCGCCCAAGTCGTATCTGCCGACGGGATTACTCCAGCTCCAACAGCTGAAGAAACTGTTCAAACTATTCAGGAGAGTCCTCAAGCAGTCAAAGAAGCTGTAGACTCCAAGGTTCCAGAAAAACTGGAAGAAAAGGCTGACAAGCCTATAAAAGAGGAGGTCAAAGAAGACCAGGAGGCTCCTCGAACAGTTGCTCCAACAACCGAAGAGTCAAGCGCACCAGTTGTAACAGAAAATGCTGCTCCAACTCCTACTGCTGAGAAAGAAAGCCCTGCCCCAACTGAAACTCCTGCAGAAAGTACTTCTTCAGAAAAGAAAAATGAAGCCGTCACACCTGCAGTAGCCACTCCTAGTACGGAACGAGCACCTCAGGTAAATGAAAAACTGGCAAAAAGAAAAATGATCTCAATCGACGCTGGACGCAAGTACTTCTCTCCAGACCAACTCAAAGAAATCATCGACAAAGCCAAACACTACGGTTATACTGATCTTCATCTACTAGTTGGAAATGATGGCATGCGTTTCATGCTGGACGACATGACAATCACAGCCAATGGCAAAACCTATGCAAGTGACGATGTCAAACGTGCACTCGAAAATGGAACTGATGCCTACTACAAGGATCCAAACGGCAACCATTTGACAGAGAGTCAGATGACGGACTTGATCAACTATGCTAAAAACAAAGGCATTGGTCTCATTCCAACTGTAAACAGCCCTGGTCACATGGATGCGATTTTGCATGCCATGAAAGAACTAGGCATCCAAAAACCGAACTTCAACTACTTTGGTAAGGAATCTGCTCGTACCGTTGACCTTGATAACAAAGAAGCGGTTGCATTTACCAAAGCTCTGATCGACAAGTATGCTGCTTACTTCGCTGGCAAAACTGACATCTTCAATATCGGACTAGACGAGTACGCCAATGATGCTACAAACGCCAAAGGCTGGAGCGTTCTTCAAGCCTATAAATGGTATCCAGAAGATGGATTCCCAGACAAGGGTTATGATAAATTTATCGCCTACGCCAACGACCTTGCTCGCATCGTCAAATCTCACGGCCTCAAACCAATGGCCTTTAACGATGGTATCTACTATAATAGCGACACTAGCTTTGGAACCTTTGACAAAGACATCATCGTTTCTATGTGGACTGGTGGATGGGGCGGATACGACGTCGCTTCTTCTAAACTTCTAGTTGAAAAAGGCCACCAAATCCTTAATACCAACGATGCTTGGTACTACGTCCTCGGACGAAATGCCGATGGCCAAGGCTGGTACAACCTCGACCAAGGACTCAATGGTATCAAGAACACTCCAATCACTTCTGTACCAAAATCTGATGGGGCTACTATCCCGCTCATCGGGGGTATGGTAGCTGCTTGGGCGGATACCCCATCTGCACGCTATTCACCATCACGCCTCTTCAAACTCATGCGTAGCTTCGCAAATGCCAATGCTGAATACTTCGCAGCTGACTATGAGTCTGCTGAGCAAGCTCTGAAAGAAGTTCCAACAGACCTTAACCGCTATACTGCAGAAAGTGTCGCAGCTGTCAAAGAAGCTGAAAAAGCCATTCGCTCACTCGATAGCAACCTCAGCCGTGCTCAACAAGATACCATTGACCAAGCAATCGCAAAACTCCAAGAAGCTGTAAGCAATTTAACCTTCACACCAGAAGCTCAAAAAGAAGAAGACGCGAAACGTGAAGTTGAAAAACTTGCCAAGAACAAGGTAATCTCCATCGATGCCGGACGTAAGTACTTCTCAGCTGAGCAACTCAAACGTATCATTGATAAAGCTAGCGAACTTGGATATTCTGATGTGCATCTCCTCCTAGGAAATGATGGACTTCGCTTCCTACTTGATGACATGACTATCACTGCTAACGGAAAAACTTATGCAAGTGACGACGTCAAAAAGGCCATCATTGAAGGAACAAAAGCTTACTACGATGATCCAAACGGAACCACTCTTAGCCAGGCTGAAATCACTGAATTGATTGAGTACGCAAAATCAAAAGGGATTGGACTAATTCCAGCGATCAACAGCCCAGGTCACATGGATGCCATGCTTGTCGCTATGGAAAAATTGGGTATCCAAAATCCTCAAGCCAACTTTGACAAGGTCTCTAAAACAACCATGGACCTTGAAAACGAAGAAGCGATGAACTTTGTCAAAGCCCTTATCGGCAAGTACATGGACTTCTTTGCGGGCAAGACTAAGATCTTTAACTACGGTACAGACGAATACGCTAATGACGCTACCAACGCTCAAGGCTGGTATTATCTAAAATACTACAATCTCTATGGCAAGTTTGCTGAGTACTCTAACACTCTTGCTGCCATGGCCAAAGAAAGAGGCCTTCAACCAATGGCCTTCAACGATGGTTTCTACTATGAAGACAAGGATGATGTTGAGTTTGACAAGGATGTCATCATCTCTTACTGGTCTAAAGGATGGTGGGGCTATAACCTTGCAACTCCTCAGTACCTAGCAAGCAAAGGCTATAAACTCCTTAACACCAACGGAGACTGGTACTACGTGCTAGGTAATCACAAACCAGATGAAGCCTACCCACTATCAAAAGCACTTGAAAACTCTGGCAAAGTACCATTTAACCAGCTTGCATCTACCAAGTATCCAGAAGTAGACCTTCCAACCGTCGGAAGCATGCTTGCTATCTGGGCAGACAAACCAAGTGCTGAGTACAAGGAAGAAGAAATCTTTGAACTCATGACTGCCTTTGCAGATCACAACAAAGACTACTTCCACGCTAACTACAACGCACTCCGTGAGGAACTTGCTCAAATCCCTGCAAACTTGGATGGATACAGCAAGGAGAGCTTGGAGGCCCTAAATGCAGCTAAAGAAGCTCTCAACTACAACCTCAATCGTAACAAACAAGCCGAGTTAGACGCTCTCGTAGCCAAGCTCAAAGCAGCCCGCCTAGGCCTCAAACCAGCAGCAACCCACTCAGGAAGCCTCGATGAAAACGAACTAGCTGCCAATGTTGAGACCAAACCGGAACTCATCACAAGAGCAGAAAAGATTCCATTTGAAATTATCAAGAAGGAAAATCCGAATCTCCCAACTGGTCAGGAAAAGATCATCACACCAGGTGTAGAGGGCGAACGCACTCATTACATCTCTGTCCTTACTGAAAATGGGAAACAAACAGAAACGGTTCTAGATAGCCAAGTAACCAAAGAACCTGTGACCCAAGTGGTTGAAATCGGTGCCCCTATTACTCACAAAGGGGATGAACACGGTCTTGCTCCAGCCGCAGAGACAAAACCTAGACTGGACATCCAAGAGGAAGAGATTCCGTTCACTACCGTAACACGTGAAAATCCGCAATTACCACTCGGACAAACGCAAGTCATCGTTACTGGTGTAAATGGTCGTCGTACGATTTTCTACTCTGTCAGCACTACTGCTGACGGCAAGGAAGAAAGAACCCTTGTTAATAGTGCGGTATCGCAGGAAGCGGTCGCGCAAGTTGTCGAAGTCGGAACTGCCGTTGAGAAAGCTGAGCAAACTGCACCAACTACTGCCAAAGCAGATGAAAAACAACTCCCTGCAACAGGAAGTCAAGACTCTGCAGGCTTGGTCGCAGCAGGACTCATGGCGACTCTAGCATCCTACGGACTGACTAAGAGAAAAGAAGACTAAGATTCTTCTAAGAGAATACGAAAAAGCGAGATTGAATCTCGCTTTTTTATTTTATGATTAGTCACCAAGTCCGATACGTTCGAAGATATCATCTACTCGTTTGGTGTAGTATGCAGGGTTGAAGATTTCATCGATCTCCTCTTGAGTGAGGCGTGATGTCACTTCTGGATCTGCTTCGAGAAGCGGTTTGAAGTCTACTTGGTTGTCCCAAGAGTGGGCTGTTTTTGGTTGCACCAAGTCGTAGGCTTGTTCACGCGTCATGCCTTTTTCGATCAAGGTCAACATAGCACGTTGACTAAAGATAAGACCAAACGTAGAGTTCATGTTGCGGATCATGTTTTCTGGGAAGACCGTCAAATTCTTGACAATATTTCCAAAGCGGTTGAGCATGTAGTCAATCAAAATAGTCGTATCTGGTGTGATGATACGCTCAGCTGATGAGTGAGAAATATCACGTTCGTGCCAAAGAGCAACGTTCTCATAGGCCGTCACCATGTGACCACGGATAACACGCGCCAAACCTGTCATATTTTCAGAACCGATTGGGTTGCGTTTGTGAGGCATTGCAGATGAACCTTTTTGCCCTTTGGCAAAGAACTCTTCCACTTCGCGCTGCTCAGACTTTTGCAAACCACGGATTTCAGTCGCCATACGCTCGATAGAAGTTGCGATGCTGGCAAGAACTGCAAAATACTCAGCGTGAAGGTCACGAGGAAGCACCTGTGTAGAGATTTCTTGAGCACGGATACCCAGTTTGTCGCAGACATATTGCTCTACAAATGGAGGAATGTTGGCAAAGTTACCAACCGCGCCAGAGATTTTCCCAGCTTCTACACCAGTAGCCGCATGCTCGAAACGCTCGATATTACGCTTCATTTCACTGTACCAAGTCGCCAATTTAAGACCAAAAGTTGTTGGCTCCGCATGCACACCGTGGGTACGACCCATCATGATGGTGAACTTGTGCTCCTTAGCCTTATCAGCGATGATGTTGGTGAAGTTTTCAAGGTCACGACGAATGATGTCGTTGGCTTGCTTGTAAAGGTAACCATAGGCAGTATCCACCACGTCGGTAGAGGTCAACCCATAGTGGACCCACTTGCGCTCTTCGCCAAGCGTCTCAGAAACCGCACGCGTGAAGGCCACCACATCATGGCGTGTCTCCTGCTCAATCTCCAAAATCCGGTCGATATCGAAGTCCGCCTTCTCGCGGATCAAAGCCACATCTTCCTTAGGGATTTCCCCCAACTCAGCCCATGCCTCGTCAGCCAAGATTTCCACCTCAAGCCAAGCACGGTATTTATTTTCTTCACTCCAAATGTTCGCCATCTCAGGGCGAGAGTAACGGTTGATCATGGTTGTTTCTCCTTAATAAATATTTTCATCTTAAATTATTTAAAATATCCATTTCTTCCTTAGTATATGAAGTATAATTTTGTTGTTTTTTACTTGTTAGACGTAACAGAGTCATCGAATTAATTGAAATCGAAAAAACTATACCGCTTAAAATAGCACCTATCACAAGGAATATTAAACCTACTATCCCTCTTAAAAAAATTGAAGTAACTGATACAAATTGAATTAGGGATATCATACTCAAAGTACAGTTTGCAAATAATTGAACTTGTAACTTATTAAACCGCCAATATAAGTCAAAATAATTTTCATTAAATTCTTCCTTAAATTTTGAAGATATTACTATTTTTTTGGCAAGTGTATTAATATCAAAATAGTAATTTATATATATATTTAAAATAGCGAAAGCAAGAAGTGTATATAGCAATTTATTATTTGTAATAATACATAATAAAATTATAAAAACAAAGTCAAATAATATCACATTTGTTTTTTTTAATATATATATAATTGACAACTTATATTTAGAAAATTTCTCTAACATTTATAGATAATCCTTTAATTTTTTATTACCATCTCTATTTGGAGTGGTTGTTACTATTTAAACTTACAGTCCTAAATACTTTATATTTAACATCAACTTCTTCCAAAAACCTTCGATAATTATGTCATCTTCATTTATATAAAGACTACTTTTTAACACCATAATTACAAATCTCTTATCATAAGTAAAAGCTTGAATAGAGAGGTAATATCCTAATAAAACCAATATTATCAGTAGTATTATCTAACCAATAAAACTATTTTCTATACTATTTTCATTACCTATCCATAGTAACTCTAAAAGTTTTTCTCTAGTAATAATATCTTTAAGAAGAGTAATATATGTTGTACTTACAAAAATCGAAATGGTAGCTAAAACACCACAACTCCAATTTGCAAAATTCGCTATCTTCTTTAATGAAGATTCTATATCACCAATCAATAATTTTTTTGAATCGTCATCTAATAATTGACTCTTTTTAATATATATCGCTAAGTTTTTTATATCAGATCTCTCAAAAAGAATTATCATTCGGTAAAACACTCCCAAAAGTACTAAAAAAGGAAGTGCTACTATATTATTTTCATCCAGTTCACCGTTTACAATTAAAAAAAGTAAAACCAACATTCCATACAATAATATATACTTGAAGAATTTATTTGTAATAGAATCAATCAAGCTTATCTTACTTCTCAAAAATTTTTTTACTTCAAAATATTTTATCGGCATTTAATTCCTTTCTGGACTCTTACATATCATACATCATTTCACTAAACAAAGTCACATGTCCCATTTTGCGGTTGTGCTTCGCTTCTATTTTACCATACAAATGGAGGCGGGCGCTTGTTCCTTTATTTCTATTTTATCAAAAGAAAAATGCCTTCATCCTGAACTCAGTTCCTCAGAAACTTTCTCTTTTTTCAGCATTTTCTTTGAATTTCTTACATTTACTTCTAATCTTAAATTTTGTGCTTCAAAATTGATAGACCTATTATTCATCCTTCTCTTCACTATCAGGTTCATTAAGTGGGCTTGGTAAATCTAAATGCCTAATAGTATCAGATAGCCCTTGAATAGACTTTAATATTCCAGAATCTATTTTAGGTATTTGAATATTATGGAACACTTCCATCATAGATTTGACCGCATTATTAAAAGCAAGATTGTTAGCATAAAACCTATCCATTGCTGGTCTTATTACTTCTGATACTGTTTTAGATAAAGATGATAAGCTAGCCAGAAACTCTGGATCAAAAATATCATTTGTAAGTTTTCTAGTTGCTTCAAAATCCCATTTCTCGAGCATACTATATTCAAGCTCTTCTAATTCTTTAATTACATCTGACAATAACAAATCTATTTTTTTGTAACGCCTATAGGTTAGTGTGTGAAAATGCATAACATCATTTCTGTACTCTCTTATTCTATCGTAGTTATTTTTGAGTACATCAACTTCTTCACTATTAGTGAATGGTGTAAAATGTTTTTCCCATATAGTGATTGGAAACAAATTTCTTATCATTTCTTTCAGAATATATTCATTCTTATTTTGAAAATCTTTAAAATGAATAGTTAAGTCACGAACTGGATTTATATTTATTTCAAATATCAACGAATGTAGTTCAGCTATTTGCAACCTTTCAATTTGTTCAATTGTATGAATTTTTGATAAATCTAATTTATCATTAGTCTGTTCCTTAACAATCCTTATAATATCCTCATCCTCGAGTTGAGACAAAGCTAATACAAAAATTTTTCGTAATAACGATTCATATGTTTGAAATTTAGGATAAAGCCTATTCGAAAAATACATAGATAAACTATTAGATAGAATTGAATATTTCAAACGATTTTTTCCTAAAAATTCTCTAAATTTTGAAAGGAAATCTCCGAACTTTTTAGCTGAATTCAATTTAGATTTGCTGTATTCATAGCTAAGTATAATTTTAACTAGCCCCCTTCGAAATTGATAGGTATTTATTGTAAAATCGTCATCTTTGAAAGCACACTTATATTTAGCTAAATGCCCTTCTATATACTTATCACCAACTTCAACTTGACTATAAGAAGTAATACTAATTATTTTTGAGCTAAGAAATAATTCATCAAGTTTAGCAATGTTAATATTTTTAGTTAATAACTCTACCTCAAATTGCATATTAATTTCTAAAAATCAATCCCTTCCCCTAATTCTACCACACTATTTAGCGCATCACTAAACAAAGTTATATGCCCTACCCTACGGTTGTGCTTGTCTTCTATAATCTTTTATTCACCGCCCACTCCGCTGCTTTCTCTGCATGAATCACTGTTGTGTCATAGAGAGGCAGGTCAGTATCGGATTGCTTGACGAGGAGACCAATCTCGGTACAACCCAAAATAACAGCTTCAACGCCTGCTTTTTTCAAATCATCTATAATGGTAAGATAAGCCTGTTTTGAGCTTTCTTTGATGTTCCCTAGGCAGAGTTCGTCATAAATGATTCGATTGACCTCTGTAATACCAGCTTGGTCTGGAATCAGCACTTCTAACCCAGACTCTATTAATTTTTCCTTGTAAAAATCTTGAGTCATGGTGTACTTGGTCCCTAGGAGACCGACTTTTTGAATACCGTCAGCCAACAAGGCCTGCGCAGTTGCCTGCGCAATATGCAAGATTGGAATCGTAATCTTTTCTTGTATCTGCGGAGCAACCTTGTGCATAGTGTTGGTGCAAATAACAATGAAATCTGCACCAGCTTGCTCCAAGCGATGAGCAACATCTGCCAACAGTTGACCGCTTTTCTCCCAGTCCCCGACTGCTTGATAATGCTCAATCTCTGCAAAATCAACACTGTAAAGTAGAATCTTAGCTGAATGCAAGCCACCCAGCTCTTTTTTGATGGTTTCGTTGATGATTTGGTAGTAAGATGTGGTGCTTTCCCAACTCATACCACCAATCAGACCAATAGTTTTCATAGGCTAATTAAACTCCTCCTTGCTTATCACAACCGACGGATAGTGTGGCAAGCTACTTAGATCTGCACCCAATGGCGAATCATAGATAGCCAGATAATTGTCTGGATATTGAATCTTTAATTCCTGATATTTGGCTTTTACTTTTTCATGGTCAGCGCTGGTAAAAAGCACTTCTACAACGGCGATTTCTTTGCCTTCCTCCACAAAAGCGTTTACAATAATTTGAATCATAAACTGGTTTCCATTTAGCTTTAAAGATTATCATTTTCTGAGTCTTCATGTATAGAAAATTCAAATGAAATTCTCTCAGGATGTCTAGGCAGGCCGTAACTACTCAGATAATCCTTAACTTCCTTCACGGAACAAGAATATTCTAAGACTAGCTGATTGCCAGCTCTCTCTAAAATATGAATCCCCTCTCTATCCGCAATCTCTGGAACAATCAAATCGTCCGTATAAGTCAGTGTTACGGTCGTTATTTCATCATCTAGCAATTCATCAAATTCTTCTGCCATTTCAAAAATCAATCCCCTCACCAAACTCAACTACACTATCCGGTACATCACTAAACAAAGTCACATGTCCCATCTTACGGTTGTGCTTCGCTTCTATTTTACCATACATGTGGAGGTGGGCGCTGGGATTTTCTGTGACATATTTTTCAGCGACCTCAACGTGTTGGCCGAGTACGTTGAGCATGACGGCTGGTGCATGCAGGTGGACAGCTGGTAATGGTGCTCCGAGAACGCCCAAGATATGGGTATCAAACTGCGAGAAGTCACAGGCTTCGATAGAGTAGTGCCCTGAGTTATGTGGGCGTGGAGCAATTTCATTGACAATGATATCATCAGCGGTCGCAAACATTTCCACGCAAAGGGTTCCAGATAGGTTGAGCTGTTCAGCGATTCGTACTGCCATGGCTTTGGCCTTTGCTGCTATGCTTTCTGAAATACGGGCTGGGACAATGGTCTTGGACAGGATGCTATTGCGATGGATATTTTCCTGAACTGGGAAAACCGTCACGTCCTTGCCATTACCAGACACGATGACAGAAATCTCAAGGTCAAAGTTGACGAATTCTTCCAAGACGCAGTCTGCTGAGTCGGCTAGTACATAAGCTTCTTCCAAATCTGCTTCTGAGCGAATGACCTTTTGTCCATGCCCATCGTAGCCACCAGTCGCAGTCTTGAGGACATAATTTTTCGATAGGTCGATGTCTGCCAAGTCTTGACTTGAAGTCACGACCTTGTAGGGTGCCACAGTGACTTGTGCCTTGTTTGAGAGAAAGTCCTTTTCAAAGATACGATTTTGCGAAATGCGGAGCAGATCTGTCCCTTGAGGGAGCTGACCTTCCTTGATGACAGCATCCAAACCGTCAGCATCGACATTTTCAAATTCATAGGTGAGAACATCGCAACGCTCAGCCAACTGACGGAGGGCATCCACATCATTATAAGGAGCCACGATGATTTCCGCCACACGAGAGGCCGGGCAATCCGCTGCAGGATCCAGCGCGATAACCTTGTGCCCCATGTAGATAGCAGAAATAGCCATCATCTGCCCCAACTGACCGCCACCGATAATTCCGATTGTTTTAGATGAGCTCATTTGTAGACTCCTCTGCGATTTTTCCTTGCTCTTCTGCGAAATCTGCCAAAGCTTTCGCGATAGCCTGATCCTCTACTGAGAGGAGACGGAGGGCAAAGAGGGCCGCATTTGTCGCACCTGCTTCACCGATAGCCATTGTCGCAACAGGTACACCACCCGGCATCTGTACGATAGAGTAGAGCGAGTCCACGCCACTAAGAGCGCGCGACTTGACGGGTACCCCTATGACAGGAAGGGTTGTTTTCGCTGCGACCATACCTGGTAAATGGGCGGCACCACCAGCTCCTGCGATAATGACCTTGATACCACGGCTACGGGCTTCCTCCGCATGTCTAAACATGAGGTCTGGTGTACGGTGAGCGGAAACAACTTTCTTTTCGTAGACTACACCGAAGCGGTCTAGGACTTCTGCTGTTTTTTGCATGGTTGCCCAGTCGGATTTTGAGCCCATGATAATGGAAATTACTGGTTTCATTTATTCTCCTTTTTCTTCCTTTCAACAATCACCTTAAGTTGTGAGGGACGGCAGCAGCCACCAAAGGTGTCTCATGCCTAAATCGGAAGCCCAAGGTCTTCCGATTTCCCTGAACGATTGGCTTATCATCCAATCGTTCTTTCACAACGGCGGTGATTGCTCTATATTAGCTCGCTAATGCTCGCAAATCAAACGACCATTATCGTATTTTGTGAATTTTTCTTTTTCTTTTAAATAATCGTCTAATGTAGTGCGGACGTAAGCGAACGCTTGTGGCGTTCCATTACTAAAACTGGAGCCTAGGTCTCCAGTTTTCCGCTCCTAGTAGCAAAGCTACTAGGAGTTCCACTACTGCGACGATTATTCTATAGTGGCTCGCTTTCGCTCGCCATGGCAAATATGTCTGTTAATCTTTTATGGCCTTGCTTCCGATATCTGTTCGGTAAAAGAGACCTTCTGTGTTTTGTTGGGAGAGTTCTTGGTAGATGGTATCTTGGGCGTCTTTGACGGTGTCTGCTGTGGTAACTAGCATATAGACACGTCCGCCATTTGAAAGCAATGCTCTGCTATTTTCCACAAACTTAGCCCCTGCATAGTAGGTGATGATGTCGCCATCAGCTTTGGCTGGCAACTTGACACCCTTTGCATAATCTAGCGGGTAGCCCTTGGATGCGACAACCACACCTAGAGTCACACCCTTGTCTGTCCAGGTAATGGTTGGCTCCTTGCCATCGAGAATATCCGTGATATTTTGCGCAAAGTCAGATGTCAAGCGAGGCAGGATAATCTGAGTTTCGGGATCACCAAAACGAGCGTTAAACTCGATAACCTTCGGACCGCCAGCAGTCAAAATAAGCCCCGCGTAGAGGACACCCAGATACGGACGACCTTCTTTGATCATCCCTTCAAGGACTGGCTTGACAATGGTGTCAACCGCCGTATCAACCACGCTCTGTGGCAAGTGAGGAACTGGCGCATAGGCACCCATCCCGCCAGTGTTAGGGCCCTTGTCGCCATCGTAGGCACGTTTGTGATCCTGAGCCGTTGGCATGATGTAGAACTTGTCACCATTGACAAAGGCAAAAAGTGAAAATTCCTCTCCTGCAAGAAACTCCTCGATAACCACACGCGCACCAGAGTCCCCAAATTTATTGTCTAAGAGCATCTCGTGAGCGGCTTCGACCGCTTGCTCAACCGTTTCAGCTACGACAACACCTTTACCAAGTGCCAAACCATCTGCCTTGACAACGATAGGAGCGCCTTTCTCCTCGATATAAGCCTTGGCCTCCTCGAAATCTGAAAATGTGCCATAGGCTGCTGTCGGGACGTCATATTTGACCATGATTTCCTTAGCAAAATCCTTGGACCACTCCAGCTCCGCTGCAGCCCTAGTCGGACCAAAAGCCTTGAGCCCAGCTTTGTTAAAATCATCCACGATACCAGCAGCAAGGGCATCATCTGGCCCGATGAAGGTCCAAGCAATATCGTTGGCCTTTGCAAACTCAATTAACTTAGAATGTTCGGAAATAGAGATATTTACCAATTCTAAACCATCCAGAGTCATCCCGTCATTTCCAGGAGCTACAAAGACATTTTCAACGTCTTTTGATTCAAGCAACTTCTTAGCAATCGCATGTTCACGACCACCCGAACCGACAACTAACAGCTTCATCTCTCAACCTCTTTTGCGAATTATTTAATAACATTATATCACAAACGTTCGTTTTAATCTTGTTTCACTTAGTATTTTAAGCCAAAAAAGGAAAGAAACTGTTTTCTTCCCTTTTGCTTCTTAATGTCTAAAATGTCTCACGCCTGTGAAGACCATAGTCAAGCCGTATTTGTCAGCAGCTTCGATAGATTCTTGGTCACGGACAGATCCACCTGGTTGGATGATGGCTTTGATACCTGCTTTAGCAATTTCTTCCACGTTATCCGCGAATGGGAAGAAGGCATCCGAAGCAAGCACAGCGCCATCAAGGCGGTCTTTAGCTTGGTCAATAGCGATACGGACTGAAGCCACACGGTTGGTTTGACCTGGGCCAACGCCAAGTGTCATGTGGTCATTCGTCACGATGATCCCGTTTGATTTCACATACTTGATAGCTTTCCAAGCGAATTCAAGAGCAGTCGCTTCTGTCTCAGTTGGCTGGCGTTTGGTCACCACTTGCCAGTCAGCTGGGCTTTCCTTGACCACGTCTTGGTTTTGCACAAGAAGTCCACCAACCACGCCTGTGTACTCTGCTTCCACTTCACTAGCATCTTGAGCATCAAATGGTAAGGCAAGGATGCGCAAGTTTTTCTTTTTATTGGTCAAAATGGCTAGCGCTTCATCCGTATAGCTCGGTGCGATGATGATCTCGAGGAATACACCGTGCATCTTCTCAGCAGTCGCAGCATCCACCTCACGGTTAAGGACGACAATTCCACCAAAGATAGACACTGGGTCAGACTCATAAGCATAGTCCCAAGCAGTTTCGATGTCATCAGCTTGACCAATTCCACATGGGTTCATGTGTTTGAGAGCCACAACGGTTGGACGATCTTTGAAATCACGGATAATACGGATGGCCGCATCCGCATCACGAATATTATTGAAGGACAATTCTTTACCGTTCAGTTGTTTCGCTGATGCAATGGAGTAATCCGTTGGCAAGGCTTTTTGATAGAAATCGGCATCTTGTTGAGGATTTTCACCGTAACGCATAGCTTGTTTAAGGTCATAAGTCAGAGTGAGTTTTTCAGGTTTGCTTTCACCCACTTGTGCCGTGAAGTATTCTGCAATCAAGGCATCATAAGCCGCTGTGTGACGGAATACTTTCGCTGCCAACCGTTGGCGAGTTTCATAACTTGTTTCGCCGTTTGCTGCCAATTCGTCAAGAACAACAGCATAATCAGCAGGGTCTACCACAACTGTTACGCTAGCGTGGTTCTTCGCTGCAGAACGAAGCATGGATGGCCCACCGATATCGATGTTTTCAACTGCGTCAGCGTAGGTCACATCTGGTTTGAGAATCGTTTCCTTGAAAGGATAGAGGTTGACCACTACAAGGTCAATGAGCTCAATCTGATTGTCCTTAGCCGCTTGAAGGTGGCTATCCAAGTCACGACGAGCAAGGAGACCACCGTGGATATTTGGATGAAGAGTCTTGACGCGACCGTCCATCATTTCTGGGAAGCCAGTCACATCGTCGATCGCAATGGTCTCCACCCCAGCATTATCAAGGGCAACCTTTGTCCCACCTGTCGAGATGATATCCCAACCAAGTTTTTTGAGTTCTTGGGCAAATTCAACAATGCCCGCTTTGTCTGAGACGCTGATTAAGGCGCGTTTAGTCATGTTATTTCCTTTCATTTACTTATCCAACAATTCTCTAATAACCTCTGGATACAACTTGTACTCTGCCTCATGAATCCGAGCTTCAAAGCTTTCGATGGTATCATCAGCTAGACGTGGAACACGGACTTGTTTGATGACCTTGCCTGTGTCCACACCTGAGTCCACCCAGTGAATGGTGACGCCACTCTCAGCAACACCAGCATTCCAAGCGTCCTCAATCCCATGAGCTCCTGGAAATTCGGGCAGGTAGGCAGGATGAATGTTAATGATCCGACCCTCGTAAGCAGCGAGCAAAGTTGGCCCAACGATTTTCATATAGCCTGCGAGACAAACCAAGTCAATCTGGTGTTCTTCCAAGAGCTCGACAAGAGCTGCTTCGTAGTCCGCCTTGTTCTCAAACTCCTTGAGTTCAAAAGCATAGGACAGAACGCCGAGCTTGTCTGCACGCTCGAGCACATAGGCGTCTCGATGGTCTGAAAAGACAAACTCCACCGGAAATTCTTCAGCAATCACCTGAAAATTTGAGCCGTTACCAGAGGCAAAAACCGCTATTTTTTTCATTTGATGATGACACTTTCGTTTTCTTTCTTGACGATGCGACCAATTTCATAGACTGGTTCATCCAGTAATTCCTTGACACGATCTACATTTTCAGGGCTAACTGCCAGCATGAGTCCCACACCCATATTGAAGATTTCAAACATTTCTTCATGCTTGATTTTACCGTATTTTTCAAGAGCTTTGAAAATCGGAAGCACTGGAACCTTGTCTTCTTCAATTTCCGCAGCTAGGTCAGCCGCAAACATACGAGGAACATTTTCAATAAAACCCCCACCTGTGATGTGGGCAATACCGTTGACCAATCCTTCTTTGATGAGTGGCAAGACAGCCTTGACATAGATACGAGTCGGCTCAAGAAGGACTTCCTTGAGTTTCTTGCCTTCCAATTCTGGCAAGACTTCCTCACCCGTGTAGTCGGCAAAAACACGGCGCACGAGTGAGTAACCATTCGAGTGAATCCCACTTGACGCAAGTCCGAGAAGAACATCACCTTCTGCCACTTTTGAACCGTCAATGATTTGAGATTTTTCAGCCACACCGACTGCAAAACCAGCCAGATCGTAGTCATCTTCGCCATACATACCAGGCATTTCAGCTGTTTCCCCACCAATGAGGGCTGCACCTGCCTGCACACAGCCTTCTGCCACACCAGCAACGACTTGTTCTAGTTTAGCTGGTTCATTTTTACCAGTTGCGACATAGTCGAGGAAATAGAGGGGCTCCGCACCTGCAGCGATAATATCGTTGACACACATGGCCACACAGTCTTGCCCAATCGTATCATGCTTATCATACTTGATGGCCAACATGAGCTTGGTCCCGACACCATCTGTCCCCGAAATCAAGACTGGCTCTTTGACACCTGTTTTTGAAAGGTCAAACATGCCACCAAAGCCACCAAGAGCTCCCATAACACCCGCACGCTCCGTACGAGCCACGTGCTTTTTGATCCGTTCAACAACTTCATAACCCGCTTCAACATCTACACCCGACTGGGCATACGCATTTTTATTTGCCATTTTATTTTTCCTTTTCTTTGAGAAGATTGCGACGTATTTTTAGATAAACAATTATTTTATCTAAAAATACTAGTCAGGGCTCTAGCTTTGGTCCCATAAGACAAAGCGTCTACTGACAAATGCTTTAGCTTTTAGTCAGTAGCGAGACGTGGCGCATAAGCATTTTTATTTGTCATCTTTTTTCCTCTTCCTTTCCTTTAATGGAGAGCCTTCATCCGCCTATTTGTAAAAACTGGTCTTTTCTTCCAAACTTCTACGATAGTCTTCCTCATAGTCATAAAGAGGTGTTGGATAATCGCCGTCAAAGTAAGCGACACAGAGACCTCCATTCGGCGCATCTGTTTCAATACCAATCGAATCAATCAAGCCATCAATCGAAAGATAGGTCAGGCTATCCGCACCAATTATTTGACGAGTTTCTTCGACTGTATGATTGGCCGCAATCAGCTCCTGACGCGTCTGGATATCAATCCCGTAGAAGCATGGATAAGCCAGCGCTGGACTACCAATGGCAACGTGAACCTCAGACGCACCTGCTTCTTTCAAAAGCTGAACGATACGGCGAGAGGTTGTCCCACGAACAATGGAATCATCAATCATCACCACACGTTTGCCTTTGACAACGCCTGAAACAGCAGACAGTTTCATCCGCACTCCTTGCTCTCGCAATTCTTGAGTTGGTTGGATAAAGGTACGCTGCGTGTATTGGTTTTTGATCAGTCCCATTTCATTTGGCAGACCAGATTCTTCTGCAAATCCCATAGCTGCGCTGAGTGAGGAATTTGGCACACCGACCACAATATCTGCTTCGTGCTTGAACTCACGCGCTAATTGAGCCCCCATACGTTTGCGAGCTGTATGGACATTAACACCATGGATATTAGAGTCAGGACGGGCAAAATAGATATACTCCATAGAGCAAATCGCCAACTGGGTATCATTCGTATAGCTATCATACTGAATCCCATTGTCATCCACAATCACAATTTCCCCTGGTTTCACATCACGAATCCACTCGGCACCAATGACTTCAAAAGCACAGGTTTCTGACGAAACGACCACCGCTCCGTTTGCCATTTTCCCAATAGAAAGTGGACGAAAACCATTAGGATCAAGAGCCGCAATCAACTTGTCCTCAAACAGCAGGATATAAGCAAATCCACCTTTGACAAGGCTGAGCGCCTCTTTGATTTTGCCCATCAAGTTGGGATTGTGACTCCGACGAATGAGGTGGGCCAAGATTTCCGAGTCCGAAGTTGAACTGAAAATTGCTCCTCTTTGTTCCAATTCTTTCTTGAGCGATTCTGCATTGGTCAAGTTTCCATTGTGAGCAAGTCCAAACTGCATATCATGAAAGCGAAAGAGGAAGGGCTGGATGTTATCAACAGAAGCTTCGCCAGCCGTCGCATAACGCACATGCCCAATCGCGCTCGTTCCAGTTAGTTTATCCAAATTAGCTGGATTTCTGAACACTTCTGATAAAAGCCCCATATCACGATGACGCTTCAATTGTCCCTGATCATTGGAGAGGATTCCTGCCCCCTCCTGACCACGGTGCTGAAGACTGTGGAGACCAAAATAGGTCAATTTAGCAGCGTCTGGATGTCCCCAGATACCGAAAACACCACATTCTTCATTAAGAGATTTTACTTCGTATGTCATTTTATATACCTTTTATTTCCCTGTGAAATAACGTACAGCCGACGCAAACAGGTGCTGGTTTTTATTCCCTGGGATGTTTTGGAAGAGACCGTCTTCATAACGTTCTGAGTGTCCCATCTTACCGATGATTTGACCATTCTTGCTAGTAATTCCTTCGATGGCATTTACAGAACCATTTGGATTGTACTTAGAGTCCATGCTTGGTTTACCCTCGAAATCAACATATTGGGTAAAGATTTGACCATTGTCACGAAGCTCTGCGAATTCCTCAGCTGTCACGACAAACTTTCCTTCACCGTGCGATACTGGGATGGCATGGATATCGCCCACTTGTACTCCAGCCAACCATGGTGAGTTGGTATTGGCAATTCGCGTTTCCACCATCTTAGCTACGTGCTGGTTGGCATCATTGTAGAAGAGGGTTGGACTAGTGCTGCTTGCATCCTCGAAGTTTCCGTATGGAAGAAGACCTGATTTGACCAAGGCCTGGAACCCATTACAGATACCGATAATCAAGCCACCACGAGCGATAAAGCCATCAATGGCTGCACGCACTTTTTCATTGAGCAAGATATTGACAATAAACTTAGCTGATCCATCCGGTTCATCCGCAGCTGAGAATCCACCTGCAAAGAAGAGAATGTTTGCCTTGCCGATATTGTCAACCATGGTTTCAACTGACTTGACAATGGCTTCTCCATTCAAAGTCACAAATGGCACCAAGTTAACCTCTGCACCTTCTTTTTCGAAGGCTTTAGCTGAGTCATATTCAGAGTTGGTTCCTGGGAAGACTGGGATGTAAACCACTGGTTTTTCAATGGTTTCCTTGGCTTTGATGACTGCGTCAGAAGCGACAGCTGGCACTTCTGCCAGTTCTTTAGCTTGAGCAAATTCAGTAGGGTAAACTTCTTCTAATTTTCCTTGGAAGGCACTGTCAAGCTTGTGTCCATCTAGCTTCACACCGTTGACAAGGAGTGTAAAGTTTGCTTTTGTTTGACCGATTTTCTCTACTCCAGTGATTTCTTCAGGAGATGTGAAGACAAATCCACCCAATTGAGCTGTCAAAGAACTTTCAAGTTCAGGCAAGTTCACCTCTGCACCGATATGGTTCCCAAAGGTAGCAAGAGCCAAGCTTTCAACCACACCACCATATTTGACAGCTGATGCAGATGTTACTTTGTGGTCAGCTAGGATGGCTTCAAACTGAGCAAAATTTTTCTTAATCAAGTCAAAATCAATCTCTGCAGAGAGGGCTTGACCTGGGATGTAGTAGATGTTTTCATCAACATTCTTGAACTCAGGAGAAAGTACCTTACGGCTATCCGCTGTCGTCACCCCAAAAGCGACCAAGGTTGGTGGTACGGTCAATTCTTCAAAAGTACCAGACATGGAGTCCTTCCCACCGATAGATGGCAAGCCAAGCTGGATTTGTGCTTCGATAGAGCCTAGAAGAGCCGCTACTGGCTGACCAAAACGCTCAGCTTGTTTGTCCATCCTCTCGAAATACTCTTGGTAAGAGAAGCGAGCCTTGGACCAGTTTGCACCAGCAGCCACCAAACGAGCAGTCGCTTCGATTACTGCATAGGCAGCGCCATGGTATGGAGACCATTCTGCTACATAAGGGTTAAAACCTTGAGCCATGACTGATGCAGTGTGAGTTACACCGTGTTGAACTGGCAATTTCTGCACAGATGCCTCAGTTGGTGTGAGTTGGTAGCGACCACCAAGTGGGTGATTGACCGTTGAACGACCGACCGAACAGTCAAAGATAGTTTGCAATCCTTTTTGACTCGCATGGTTGAGATCAGATAGAACCGCAAGGGTATCTGCTTCAAGTGTGTCAACGCTTGTTGTGCGTTCTTCTGGAAGTTTGACACCCTTGTCTACCACCTTGGCATCAACGACTACGCGCACACCGTTGGTATCAAGGAAACGACGTTCCAAGTCAACAATCGTTTCACCATTCCAGTGCATGACAAGATTTGGTTTTTCAGTCACTGTTGCAACGACAACAGCGTCAATATTTTCTTTATTACATTCTGCAACGAAGGCATCTACGTCTTCAGGACGCACCACAACTGCCATCCGTTCTTGAGATTCAGAGATAGCAATTTCTGTACCATTCAAGCCTTGGTATTTCAGAGGAACCTTGTTAAGGTCAATTTCAAGACCATCTGCCAATTCACCGATAGCCACACAGACACCACCAGCACCAAAGTCATTGGACTTCTTGATGAGACGAGTGACATCGCCATTACGGAAAAGGCGTTGGATCTTGCGCTCTTCGATGGCATTCCCTTTTTGAACCTCAGCACCGGCAGTCTCTACAGACTCAACTGTTTGAACCTTAGAAGATCCCGTTGCACCACCAACACCATCACGTCCAGTTTTACCACCGAGCAAGATAATCACGTCACCGGCTTCAGGTTTTTCACGGACAACATTGCCCTTGGGAGCAGCACCGACAACTGCACCTAGCTCCATACGTTTAGCTACAAAGCCTGGGTGGAAGTACTCACGAACGTAAGTCGTCGCCAGACCAATTTGGTTACCATACGAAGAATAACCGTGAGCCGCTGTTTTCGAAATGACTTGTTGTGGCAATTTACCAGCACGCGTTTCTGAAATCGGAGCTGTAATATCACCAGCGCCTGAGATACGCATAGCTTGGTAAACGTAGGAACGCCCTGACAATGGGTCACGAATGGCTCCACCGATACAGGTAGCAGCCCCACCAAATGGTTCAATTTCCGTTGGGTGGTTGTGAGTTTCATTCTTGAACATGAGGAGCCATGGTTCCTTGATACCATCAACGTCCACTTCGATTTCTACTGAGCAGGCGTTTATTTCATCAGACACTTCCATGTCGTCCAAACGCCCATTGGCACGCTCATAACGACCAAAAATAGTCGCCATATCCATCAAGGTTTGTGGCTTTTCAGACCGACCTAGTTCCTCACGCATGGCAATATACTTGTCATAAGTCGCCTGCAATTGCTTTTGGAATTTAGAAGCTGAGAAATCAATGTGTTTCAACTCGGTCTCAAAAGTCGTGTGACGGCAGTGGTCAGACCAGTAAGTGTCCAAAACCTTGAGCTCTGTTTCCGTCGGCACGCGCCCGATTGACTTGAAATAGTCTTGGATAAAGAGCAAATCATCCACTTCCATAGCCATTCCTTGTTCAGCCTTGTAGCGCGCAAAGTCTTCTGCTGTATAGCTTTCAAAGAAAGTCAATTTCGGAATGGTCTTGTCTGACTCTGAAAATTCCTGCTTGGCAATCCCTGTTGTGATATCCTTGAAACGAGAATCAACTGGATTGAGCAAATAGTTCTTGACCGCTTCCAACTCAGTCGCATCAATATCTTTATTAACCAAGTAAAGTTGGGCTGTGTTGACTGTTACATCACTTGAACTTCCCAGCAAAAGCAAGGCTTCCTGTGAAGAAGCTGCACGTTGGTCAAATTGCCCTGGCAAACTTTCAATGGCAAAGAAAGCATAGTTGGTAAGATCCGCTTGCACGGCCGCTTCGTCCAAGACATGGTCCGTCACCTGCTCAGAGAAGATGTGTTTCTCTGCAGGTGCAAATAAGTCCTCTACCAAGTCAAAGACATCATAAACTTGCACAATGCGAATACTTTTCAAAGTTGACAGTCCCAAGTTGTGCTGGAGCTCCCTTACCAAACTCTCTGACTTGACCTGAAAATCAGCCTTTTTCTCAACAAAAATACGTTTATCCATCAATTCTTATTCCTTTATTTCAGCTTTTGCAATGTTCACAAATGACCTTGAAGGTGCTATTTTAAACCTTGCAATTTCTCCCAAACAATCTCGTAAACGTCCGTCAATTCACCCAAGCCACGGCGGAAAACATCCTTGTCCATGTGGTTGCCATCTGCATCCCACAAACGGCAGTTATCTGGTGAAAACTCGTCTGCCAAGATAATCTTGCCATCTTTGTCAAAACCAAACTCTAGCTTAAAGTCAATCAATTTGAGGCCAATCTCAGCAAACCAGGCTTTCAATAGTTCATTGATACGACGGGTTTCTTCCTTCAAGTAGGCAATCTGCTGATCATCCGCAATCTGTAGGAATTTCACGTGCTCGTCATTGATAAAGGGATCATCCAAATCATCATTTTTATAGTAAAATTCGACAATTGGAGTCTCAAATGCAATACCTTCTTCTACGCCAAAACGTTTTGAAAAGGAACCAGCCGTGTAGTTGCGGAGCACAACTTCCAAAGGAATAATCTCCACCTTTTTATTGAGTTGTTCCGTATCCGAAAGTTTCTCCACAAAGTGAGTCGCTACACCAGCCGCATTTAATTTCTCAAAAATAAAAGATGAAATCTGATTATTTAACACTCCCTTGCCCGCAATCTGCTCCTTCTTGACACCGTTGAAGGCAGTTGCCTGGTCCTTGTAAGTTGAAATAATGAGATTTTCATCCTCAGTTGTATAGATATCCTTGGCTTTTCCCGAATAGATCAGTTGTTTTGACATTTTAAAGTTCGCCTTTCGTTTTACTTGAGCACATTCTACCACAAAAGCATGAAAAATTCAAGGTTTTTACGAATAAATAACGTTTTCCTATTTTAAGCGTAAAGAAAAACTGCAAGATGAACTCTTCCTACAGTTTTAAAATCATTTATCCTCTGAAAAACACGAATATTACCCTTTATTCAAAAATTGATCCCAAAAATAACGGAGATAGCTTTTCTTTCCCGTAATCATCTGCAGGCGGCCTTCTAAACCATAGCGAAGTGTTGCAGCCTGCTCAGAAGTCAGATGGGTCTCCGCCTCAATTTTAAAGAAATTTCCTTGTTCAGTCTTTGTAGCTGTCGCATCAATACTTGTAATCGTAGAATCCAGGAAAATTTGATTCTTGGCATCATTAGTCGTAGTATAACGGACAGAGTCCCCAATCTTGACTCTAGCAACATCCTTTGAACTGAGATAGGCTGTGAGTTTAGTTTTCCCTTCTTTTTCCAGGGATGGATAGAGTTGGGCTAGCAGGGTTCCTTCTGCGACCATGGTAGAATCACTGGTTTCAGGATTAAGGTGAAGCACCCCATCCTCACTTGCTGTAATCTTCCCTTTATCTAGGAGACCTCCCTGTACCTTCTTACCCGATTCCGCCTCCAAAATTTTCTGATCTAGAAGAGTTAATTCCTGGCCAACTTTGACTAAGTGCTGAGACTTGAGCGATTCCAGTTGACTATCCAATCCCGTTGCGTGGGCCTGCTGAGCTCCAGAACCCGCATACTGTACACGATACGTAGCTAGACTAGACTCTAGCTGGGCAATTTGAGCATCCACTTGCGCAATAACTTGCGATTTAGCTTGCGGATTTTCTTCACCTTGGTTTTTATAGGTCTGGTAAAAAGAGTAGGCTGCATTTTGACTATCCAGTTGATCTCCCTTTTCAATCGCTGACTTTGCTGTTTTGTAGTCTCGAATTTTATCCTCTGTTTGACTGATAAGATTGCCAATCTCGGCCTGGCTCTGACTTGCTGCCGCATTTTGAGAAGAGATGCTGGCATTTTGCTGAGAAACATTACTCCTAAGACTACTAGCTTGGCTGAGATAGTCTCGAAACATCTCCTGATAACCAAACTTATCCGCCTCTGGGAATTGATCACTCCCCTCTTTCAAACTGGATTGCAAATACCCCAACTGCTTTTTTTGATCCTTTAGCATCTCCAATTGACTGGCATATGCCTCAACCTGGACAGCCTCCGCCCCTTGCTGGTACTGAACGAGCAGATCTCCTTGCTTGACCAACTTGTTTTCTTCCAGATAGTTGCCCACAATGCGTTGATTGCTAGTCGACTGGATGTTGGCAATGATCCGACTAGGTTCGACAGTTGCTCTGGTAGATAAACTAATCTCCTTCTCTGCAAAAACTGCAAATCCCAGTAAAAACATGAGCAGAAGTGACATAGGTAAAATCACCCGACTGGAAAAATTATGGTAACGACGATTATAAAACTCCGCACTTTCTAAAAATTCTGGTTTCATCCTCTCCTCTTTCTAGCTATTTACCAAATGGGCGTAAAAGCCATCCTGTGCAAGCAAGTCTGCATGGGTACCCTCTTCAACAATCTTGCCCTTATTCAGAACAACAACCTTTTCTGTTCGCTCAGCGATGGTCAAACGATGGGCGATGAAAATCAAGGTCTTGTCTAAAGCCATGAGATTATCGACAATCCGCTTCTCTGTCAAAATATCCAAACTGCTAGTCGCCTCGTCCAAGATCAAGACAGGTGCATCCGTCAAGAGAGCACGCGCCAGAGCGATTCTCTGCCGTTGCCCACCAGAAATTCCAGCCCCATCCGAAGTTAATTCTGTCTGGTAATTCAGTGGCATGCGCTCAATATCCTCCCGAATCTCTGCCAACTCGACTGCTCGTAAGATATCTTCCTGAGTCGTCCCCTCCTTAGCTCCAAGGAGAAGATTCTCCAAAATCGTTCCGTTAAAGACATAGGGCTGTTGAGGCAGGTAGTTGATGTACTGGCGCAAGGATTTTTTATCAATCTGATTGAGATTGACACCACCCAGACTAATCTCTCCCTGACTTGGATCGTAGAAATTAACCATCATCTTGGCCAAAGTCGTCTTACCGGATCCCGAAATCCCCACAAAAGCCATCTTAGACCCTTGCGGAATGGTCAAATTGATATCCGACAAGACATCACGCCCATAGCCATACTTATAGTGAACTTGTTTAAAGGTCATATCCCCTTTCATCATGCTCAAATCTTCTACCGTTTTCTTCTCCTCAAACTCCGAAGCTACTAGATAAACCTCGTTAAGACGGTTATTGGCGACCTGAGCTGTCTGAAGTTTGGTTTGTAGGTTGATGATATTTTCCAAAGGATTGGTAAAGTAAACAAGCAAAGTATTATAGGTAATCAGCTGGCCCAAACTCATTTTCCCATCCATGACAAGAATAGCTCCCAGCCAGAGAACGGCAACATTGAGCAGGAGCTGGGCAACTTTTTTCAGCGCCTTTTGCTGGCTTTCTGCCCGACTATAGGTAAAAGATTTTTTCAGATAAGCCACAAATTCCTTGTCAATCTTTTGATAGCGCGAACTTTCACTGGTCAAAGACTTAATGGTCTCAATACCATTGATGTCCTCGATGATAGAAGAAGACAGAACCGCATTGGCTTCCATGGTATCTCGATTCATCTTTTCAAACGGCTTCATAAAAGCAAAGATAATCACTGTATAGATGGGAAGCGCAAGTAGACTAATGAAAAAGAGCGTCATATTTTGTGAAAACAAGACAAGCGAGATAATCAAAATCGTCGACACATCTAGGAAAATCGACAGAATGGTCGAAGCTAGCGCATCGATGATACTATTGGCATCTGTAAAACGAGAAACGATTTCTCCTGTCCTGCGTGTCGCAAAAAAGGACATCGGCAGGTGAAAAACATGCTTGATGTAGGACAAAATCACGTCAATCGACAAGCGTTGCCCAAGGATTAGTAGAAGATATTCCTGGGCATAAGACAAAATTTGCTGGAGAATATAGACGATGACTAGTCCTATTGAGATAATGCCCAAGGTCGAACGCATCTGGTCTGGTACGTAACTATCAATGATGGACTGAAGATAGTAGGAACCCACGATATTGATCAAGGTCACCAAGAGTGTCGCTAGGACGATATTGGTAATTAAGCCACGCTGCTTGAGTAAGATCGGCAAGAAGGATAGGAGTCCCTGTTTTTTCTCCTTATGAGGTTTATAGTCCGGTGATGGTGCCATAAAAATACTAACCCCTGTCCACTCTTGCGCAAATCGCTCACGGGAAATCTTGGTCAGCTTGATACTAGGATCTGGATCAGCGATATGAATGTGCTTTTTATCCTGACCTATCACCACATAGTAGTGGAGCAACTTCCCTTCCTTGAGCACATGAGCCACAAAAGGAAAGGTCAAATCTGGCAAATCAAAGAGCGTCATATCCGCCTTGATAGCCCGCGTCTCAAATCCAATCTCCTCTGCCACCTTTACAAGTCCCAAAGCGGTCGTCCCATCCATGGTCGTCTTTGCCAACTCTCGTAGATGAGCCAAGGAGTAATAACTACCGTAGTAACCAAAGACCATAGCCAAGGAAGCCACGCCACAATCCATCTGGTCCACCTGAGGACGATAGTGCCTTTTCCTAAATTTCATATCCTTCTCCTTTTTCTAACAATCTCTTAAAAACTTTGTAAGATTATTTTAACCAAATAAGGATAAAAACAGGAAAATATTCCTAAATAAACTATTTTTGCACCTAAAACGCACTTTAAAAAGCATAAACTATCATTTAAATGTAAAAAAGCAGAACAAAAGTTCTGCCTGTTTAAAGTAACCGTTAAAAAATGAACGTCCAGAAATAAACTATTCTGAAATGATATTCTCTTTACTTCTATAAAGTGAGATAAATGTCATCAAAAATAATGAAATCGTAGGTATATCAAAACATTCAAACCACGTAGGTAGATTTATTTTGTTTACATCAGCCACAATTCTAATCATTAGATAAGCTATAGAGCTAAACAATACAATAAACTCTGACCAAGCTTTTTGTAGTAATTGAACAACTTTCATCTCAAACTCCGATCTGATGGTTCATCAATTTCCAATCGTACTTTCTTTTGTTTTGTACTTGTATCCTACATAAAACAGACCAAGCAGAATTGGATAGGTTTCTGGATAAAACAGAGTATTGATCGGATTTTTCATAATCAAATACGTTGCGATATAAAGAATAATCGATACGACAAAATACCCCTCAGCAAATCCTAATAAGATTTTTTTCATAGCAGACTCCTATTTACATGCACAAAATCCTTTTCATTCAGATTGATCTTTTATAGTTTTGATTATTTTTCTTCAAATCCTTACAAAAAATACCAAAATAGCCTGCAGCAATCAAACCTATTAAACTCCATTGCCAATCAAAAGATACTAGCGAACCTGTACGAATTAGATGAAGCGTAAGATTAAGACCTATTCCTAACAAAGGAAGTATAGTGGCTAGCTTAGGTAACAATGTATTGAGATTTAGGTTACGATTCATAGTTAATTTCCTTCTATATTTAGATTAACGTCTACTTCCTAGATAACGCCCATACATATAAGCAGCTACTCCTAATACACCCCAAGCTATTGCTGTGGAAGTAGTGACAATGAAGCCTCCTTCAGTAAGAGCCAAATCTTCTTCTGTCATGATATCAAATTTTTTATCCATTTCTTTCATTTTTCTCTCTCCTTTTTAAATAATACTGGCTAATCCAATAGCTACTCCAACCAAAATCCCTACTATTCCTAAATTAGTTCTTATTTCATTGATAATAACTAAAAGATGACTATTCAATAGCAGTTGCCATACACTAAAAATAGTTCTCTTTAAACCTTGTCTTTAGCTGAATCCAAGTAACTCATCATTAAAATAAGGATAGGAATCCATAATTCCGAGCCTACATACTGATCAACTTTAAAGGTGATTACATTTAAATCTCCCAATATGCAAAGCACTCCAAAAATAATTAGAACTGCTCCCATTACATTTTTTAGATTTTTCATACAATTCTACTTTTATCCAAATTTACGTTTTAAATCTTGACCAATTAATCGACCACCAAGGAAAATTGCTACTCCTCCAGCAATCATGGCTATGGTAATTAAGCCACCTTCTGTATTCATCAATTCTTCTTCTGTCAATTCTGTCCATTTATTTAAATTCATTTTTTCTCTCCTTATTATTACATAAAATAGCCCCAAGCAATACCACCAATTAGTAAGACACCTCCTACAACTACAGCGGTAACCGACCCCCCATTCACATCCGTCAACTCTTCTTCTGTAAGAGCTACAAAGTTCTGTTCCATGTTGTCAAAATTTGTCATCTTTTTTCTCCTTATTTTTTCTATATATTTAATCTTTAACCTCTAAGCCACTTAAATAGCCAGATTGGGTAAATTACTGAAATCATTTTCTTCTCTCCTTCACTTTTTCCTTACCTATCTATTCGAAAAACAATTCGAAAATAAACAATTCATTCATTTTTATTTTAAAAACCACTTGATGAACCACGGATAAAAACCAGTCACATACATAAATGTTCCTCCTTTTTCTTTCTCATCTCTTTATTCGCAATTTCTACTAAAAGTTTCTCTTTTTCCGCAAATAAAAAACAACATGACTTGCATGTTGCTTTTGGCTATTTTTTATCTTTAATAATCGCTACTACATCCGCTACACTTTGAAGTTGGTCGATTTCCTCATCAGTGATTTCGATACCAAATTCATCTTCTAGTGTCAAGACAAACTCCATCAAGTCCACTGAGTCCGCATCTAGATCGTCTTTCAAACTTAAGGCCTCTGTTACGGCAAAGTCTTCTCCCTGTCGCTCTTGGATAATGGTTACAATACGGTCAAAAATTTCTTTTTCTGTCATCTTTTTTATTCTCCTGAAAATTCACGCGCAGTCTGAGCAACTACGTCTGTTTCTAGCATGGTACGAATCTGACGAATCGTACTGTACACAGCCTTGGCATCACTTGAGCCATGAGTTTTTACAACTGGCGCCTTGACGCCAAACAAGACTGCTCCTCCAACATCTGAATAGTTGAGCTGTGTCTTCAACCCCTTAAGACTATCCTTAAGAAGTAGAGCACCTAGCTTCGCTCGAAGGCCACCACCCGTAATAGCATTTTTAAGTAAGCCCATGATTCCCAAAGCTGTACCTTCGATGGATTTGAGAACAGCGTTTCCCGTGAAACCATCTGTTACGATAACATCCGCAACGCCATTCATCAGATCACGCGCTTCCACGTTTCCGACAAAGTTCAAACTTTGATCAGCTACTAACAAGTCGTATGTTTCCTTTCGAAGCGGATCTCCCTTGCTGCTTTCTGTTCCATTGTTGAGCAAACCAACACGTGGTTTCGAAATTCCACGAACATTTTTCGCATAGAAGGAACCTAGGACAGCGTATTGGTGCAGATGATGGGCTGTATTTTCCGCATTGGCACCGAGATCTAGCATATCAAACCCTTTTCCATCAATGGTCGGTAAGGTAGACATGAGTCCTGGACGATCGATATTTTTGATACGACCCACAATGAAGAATCCTGCAGCCAACAAGGCACCTGTGTTACCAGCAGAGAGGACAGCGTCTGCTTCTCCCTCTTTAACAGCCTTAGCTGCCAATACCATGCTGGCATTTTTCTTCTTACGGATAGCTTTTGTCGGCTCATCGTCTGAGTTAATTTTCTCATCCGTATGGATAATGCTGACACGCTCTGTCGCCGTTAGATATTGCTTGATCTTGCTTTCATCTCCGTAGAGTTGAATCTCAATATCTGAAAAGTCAGCTAGGGCTTGATTGACACCCTCAACGATGGCTTGAGGTGCGTAATCGCCCCCCATAGCATCTACTGCGATTTTTTTCATTTATCTTCCTCTTTTAGTAATTGTCCCCAGTCTGCTAGGGAATCAATAAATTTCTTTGATTTTAGGTGAATCCCAACGTACTCTTCGTAGAGTTGATCCATAAACTTGCGCAAGTCTTGCTTGATTTTTGCCTTAAGCGAAATGGTCTCCAAGGTCTCAAAGTCAATGGCTTGAAATTGATTGAGCAGATAAGGGATATTGGGATTTAGATGACAACGTCTCTCATCCTCATGATAATGCTCTGGGCAGAGGCAGGCTCCATATTTGAAAGAAAAGTCAAAGGCCTGACCGACCCGATGGCAAAAGACACACTCATTAAAATTAAGGCTGATTCCAAATCGAGTCAAGATTTGAATTTCAAAAATATTGGTTAAAACCTGATAATCTATCCCTGCTTCCATCAACTCCAGAGTCTTCCTCAAGAAAGCAAACAAGGGAGCATCCTGCTGATTATCCTGCAAACTAGCATCTGCAAGGGCAGCCACATAGGTTGCATAGGCCATGACAAAGAGATCACTATTAATCTTGGGAAAGGTCATCACCTCGTGATAGTCCTCAATGTAGCTAAGCCCATCATCATTGATTCGCAAGAGAAATCGTGCCAACACCAAGGGCTGAATAACCGGAGCTAGTTTGGACTGGCCAGCGTGTTTGACGAAAAACATGCGCTTGCCCGCCTGCTCGGTAAAGATCTTGACTAGCTTGTCATCTTCACGAAAGTTACGATTGTAGAGCACCAAGCCTTGACTCGTGATAGACTGAATCATGCTTCTCTCATGTACTCCTCAAGTCGTTTCATGGCCTCTCTGATCGTTTCCATGCTGGCTGCATAGGACAGGCGCACATAGCCTTCTCCGTAACGCCCAAAGGCGGCACCAGGGATAAAGGCAACGGCCTTCTTCTGAGCAAAATCCTTCAGAAAAGCAAAGGAATCTTGATTGTAGCCCGCTGGAATCTTAGCAAAGATATAGAAGGCCCCATCTGGTTTGGTAATCTCAAAACCAAGCGTAGTCATCTTCTCGATGATATAATCTCGACGCTGGATGTATTCCTTCTTCATAGGCTCTGCGTCGTTTTTACCAGCCGTCAAGGCCTCCACCGCAGCATGTTGCGCCATGGTATTTGCGGCAGTAACCAAATATTGGTGACTCTTGATTAACTGAGCTGTGAAAGCTGCAGGAGCAAAGATAAAGCCTAAACGCCAACCTGTCATAGCATGCGATTTAGATAAGCCATTAATAATAATAGCCTGGTCTCTCAGCATAGTTCCCAATGATACATGATTTTCCCCTGTATAGGTTAATTCTGAGTAAACCTCATCACAGACAACAAAAATCTCATACTTGCGTAAAACGTCTGCCAAGGCTTCCAACTGCTCCCGACTATAGGTAATACCTGTCGGATTGGCTGGATAGTTGAGAATAACTGCTTTGAGCTTGTCCCCTTGCTCCAAAATGGCCTTTTCCAACATCTCAGGAGTCAAGACAAAACCATTTTCAGTTGTATCAATCTCGACAATCTCTGCCCCAACTAGATTGACAATCGGCTCATATCCTGGGTAGGCAGGAGCTGGCAAGAGCACCTTGTCCCCCTCTTCCAAAATAGCCGTCAAAGTAGCAGATAAAGCCTCTGTCGCCCCAATTGTAACCAAAATTTCATTTTCAGGATTATAATCTAGCTGGTATTTTTCTTTTACAAAGTCGCTAGCAGCCTGGCGCAAGGTCAGTAAACCGCTCATCCCTGTATAGTAGGATTGGTTCTGGTCAATGGCCCGCTTTGCCGCCTCCTTGACATGATCTGGCGTTGTAAAATCAGGTTCTCCCAAGGTCAAGCGTAGAACTCCAGGAATCTCTGAAATGGCCTGATCAAACTGGCGAATCAAGGACACTTGAATCTTATCTAATTGTTTATTAAAGCGTTTGGTTAAGTCCATAGATATCCCCCTTGCTTACAGAACATAGTACTATTATACTACAAAAGCTCCCTGACCGCAAAATCCATCTGAACCCCGCATTTTTCACTTTCTGTTTTACTTTTCTTCTCAACAGGACTATAATAATAAGTGCTTATTTTCGGAGGTTTATATGTCATTTTTATCAAAAAATGGAGCAGGCATCTTGGCCTGCCTTCTCATTTCTATCGTATCATGGTTTCTGGGAGGATTTTTCCCCGTCGTGGGTGCACCTGTCTTTGCAATTTTTGCTGGAATGCTCCTCCACCCCTGGCTCTCACCCTACAAACAACTAGACGCAGGTTTGACCTTTAGTTCCAAGAAATTGCTCCAGTATGCCGTTATCTTACTCGGTTTTGGTCTCAATATCTCGCAAGTCTTCGCAGTTGGACAATCTTCACTCCCCGTCATCCTTTCCACCATTTCGATTTCCTTAATCGTTGCCTACCTCTTCCAGCGTTTCTTTGCGCTAGACACAAAACTGGCTACCTTGATTGGAGTGGGTTCTTCTATCTGTGGTGGTTCTGCCATTGCTGCGACAGCACCCGTTATCCATGCCAAGGAAAAAGAAGTTGCCCAAGCCATCTCCGTTATCTTTTTCTTCAATGTCTTAGCAGCACTTATCTTTCCAACTCTAGGAACCTGGCTTCACCTATCCAATGATGGCTTCGCCCTCTTTGCAGGAACTGCAGTCAATGATACTTCTTCTGTAACGGCTACCGCCAGCTCCTGGGACAGTCTTTATCAGACCAATACCCTTGAGTCTGCAACTATTGTCAAACTCACGCGCACCTTAGCAATCATCCCCATCACGCTCTTTCTCTCCTACTGGCAAAGTCGCCAGCAAAAAAACAGCCAAGATTTCCAACTAAAAAAAGTCTTCCCACTTTTTATCCTTTATTTCATCTTAGCCTCTCTCTTAACGACTCTTCTCACCTCTCTCGGCGTGTCTAGTAGCTTCTTCACCCCTCTCAAACAACTCTCCAAATTCCTTATCATCATGGCCATGAGTGCCATCGGTCTCAAAACCAATCTGATTGCCATGGTCAAATCCAGCGGTAAATCCATTCTTCTTGGAGCCCTTTGCTGGATTGCCATCATCCTCACCAGTCTTGGCATGCAAGCATTGATTGGTACTTTATAAAATAAAAAGGTAGCCCATGGCTACCTTTTTATTGCTCAAGAATTAAGCGAGTATGTTCTCTCTTAATACAACGATTCATCACGATGTCATCGCATCCTCCAGCACGTAAGATTTCTTCCGCTTCTAGATTTTCAAGTCCCAGTTGTGCCCAAAAAATCTTAGCATCAGCCTTGAGAAAATCACGCGCCACATCTGGTAAAAACTCACTGCGACGGTAAACATTGACAATATCTACAGGAAAAGGAATCTCTTCTAGACTCGCATAAGCCTTTTCTCCCAAGATTTCCCCACCTGCAGCCTTGGGATTAACTGGAATGATTTTATAGCCCCGAGCTTGCATTTCCTTGGTCACTCGATTACTAGTTGTTTCCTCACGATCGGACAAACCCACTACCGCTAACGTTTTACTGGTTGTAAGATACTGACGGATCACACCATCACTTGGATTGATAAATTCTTGGCTCATAGAAATCCTCCTTTTTTCTCAGTATAGCATATTTTGAAAAGGCTTGCAGATTTTGACTATAAAAATCTCCTAGCAAGAAAAGAAACCTGCTAGGAGTTCTGTCTACTTCAAGTGAAAGATTAAATCTTTTTCTCAATACAAAATAGGGGAGAAAGAGGACGTTTTTCGTGGATACGGATAATGGCATCGCCAAGAAGATGAGCAATCGAAATTTGTTCAATCTTATCAATCAAACGCTCCTCTGGTAGGTAGATAGTATCCAAAACAACCAATTTCTTAATAGCTGATTTTTGGATATTGTCCATAGCTGGCCCTGAAAGTACTGGGTGCGTACAGCTTGCGTAAACTTCAACAGCACCTGCTTCAGCAAGAGCGTCCGCCGCATGGCAAATGGTTCCAGCTGTATCGATCATATCGTCAATCAAGATACAAGTCTTACCTTCTACCTTACCGATAATATTCATCACTTCACTGGTATTCATCTTGTCTACACTACGGCGTTTGTCAATAATCGCAATCGGGGTTTTCAAAAACTCTGCCAATTTACGAGCACGAGTCACTCCACCATGGTCTGGGCTGACAACCACGTAGTCAGAACCAACCATACCACGACGTTCAAAATAGTCCGCAATCAAGGGAGCACCCATCAAGTGATCTACTGGAATATCAAAGAATCCCTGAATCTGTGCAGCATGCAAATCAATCGTCAACAAACGATCTACCCCAGCAACTTCTAGCATGTTTGCAACGAGCTTTGCAGTGATTGGCTCACGCGCGCGCGCTTTTCTATCCTGACGTGCATAGCCATAGTAGGGCATAACAACATTGACAGATTCTGCACTAGCACGCTTCAATGCATCCACCATAATTAAAATTTCAAGTAAATTATCATTTACAGGTGAACTAGTTGATTGTAGGATAAAGACGTGTTTTCCACGGATTGATTCTTCGATGTTGACCTGAATCTCCCCATCTGAAAATTGGCGAACAGTCGATTTCCCCAACTCTATCCCAATTTCTTGCGCCACACGCTCTGCCAATTCTCTATTAGAAGAAAGGGCAAACAGCTTTAAATCAGAAAAAGACATGATTTCCTCCGGTATTTATGTATCACTTGTTTTTCACACAACATTTTCCATTTACCATTGTAGCGCTTTTTCCTTTATTTTTCAATCAAAAATAAAACAAGGGCAAACATTTATACCCTTGTTTTTTACTATTTTATATTAGCTATATTAAAACTAAAAATCCTACATTTTAACAATCGATTTTATGCTAGGATGAGATTTTTTCGAGATAAAGTTAGTATACTTCTCTCATACTTCCTGTATCCACATCATAGACAGCACCTGAAATAACCACATCATCAGGAATCAGTGGAGACTCTCTAAGCAATTGCATATCCTCTCTCACACTCTCTTCCACATCCTGAAATGGTAAAAAATCTTGATCAGACACATCAACCCCGAGCTCGTGTTTCAAATGTTCATGAAAACTTTCATTTTGAAAGGTTTGAGCTCCACAGTCTGTATGGTGAAGCACCACGATTTCTCTTGTCCCCATTTGTTGCTGGGAAATCACTAGTGAACGAATCATGTCCTCAGTTACTCGACCACCCGCATTCCGCAAGATATGAGCATCCCCAAGGGCCAAACCTAGAGCTTGCGCAACGTGTAGACGTGAGTCCATACAGGTCACGATAGCTACTCTGGTTTTGGGTTTAAGTGGCAGATTTAACTGCCCATGTAGGGCAACATAAGCCTGATTGGCTTGCATAAACTGTTCAAAATACGACACGATTCCCTCCTCAAAAATTTGATAATCAAATATTTCTCCTATCTTATCATTTTTAAGAGGATTTGTCACGGATTATGCAAAGACCTTTTTCAAAACTTCTTGAATCGTTGTCACACCAATGACTTCAATTTCCTTGGGTGGAGTGATTCCTGTCAAGGAATTCTTGGGTACATAAATCTTGGTAAAGCCCAGTTTTGCCGCTTCATTAATACGTTGTTCGATGCGATTCACGCGCCGAATTTCTCCGGTCAAGCCCAGTTCACCCACAAAACATTCCTGAGGATTGGTAGGCTTGTCCTTGTAACTAGAGGCAATAGCCACTGCAACGGCTAAGTCAATGGCAGGCTCATCCAATTTGACACCACCAGCAGATTTGAGATAGGCATCCTGATTTTGCAAGAGAAGCCCTGCACGCTTTTCCAAAACAGCCATAATCAGACTTGCACGATTGAAATCAACTCCAGTCGTCGTACGTTTAGCATTTCCAAACATGGTTGGTGTTACCAAAGCCTGAACCTCCGCCAAAATCGGACGGGTCCCTTCCATGGTCACAACGATTGACGAGCCAGTAGCCCCATCCAAACGCTCCTCTAGGAAAACTTGACTCGGATTGAGGACCTCAACCAATCCACCCGACTGCATCTCAAAAATCCCAATCTCATTAGTGGAACCAAAACGGTTTTTGACTGCCCTCAAGATACGAAAGGTATGGTGACGCTCCCCTTCAAAGTAAAGCACCGTATCCACCATATGCTCCAACATACGCGGACCAGCCAAGGTCCCTTCCTTGGTCACATGTCCTACGATAAAGATAGCAATGTTATTAGTCTTCGCCAACTGCATGAGTTCAGCCGTTACTTCACGAACCTGAGACACAGACCCCTGCACCCCTGAAATCTCAGGAGACATAATCGTCTGGATAGAGTCGATGATGAGAAAATCTGGTTGGATGCGCTCCACCTCAGATCGAACACTCTGCATATTGGTCTCTGCATAGAGATAAAACTCGCTATCAATATCCCCCAAGCGCTCTGCTCGTAGCTTGATTTGCTGGGCAGACTCCTCCCCACTGACATAGAGAACAATTCCCACTTGAGACAACTGGGTTGAAACTTGTAGGAGAAGGGTTGATTTCCCGATTCCTGGATCCCCACCGATAAGGACGAGACTTCCTGGTACCACTCCGCCTCCAAGCACACGGTTAAATTCCTCCATCTCGGTCTTGGTTCGATTGACATTGATAGACGTTACTTCAGCCAGTTTCATGGGCTTAGTTTTCTCACCCGTCAAGGACACACGCGCATTCTTAACCTCGACAACCTCGATTTCTTCTACAAAAGAAGACCAAGCTCCACAGTTGGGACAACGTCCTAGATACTTAGGTGAATTATATTCACAATTTCGACACACAAATGTCGCTTTTTTCTTTGCGATGATAAACCTCTTTCTAAATCTCTACCTCACACTCAATTACTTGGCAAAAATCAATCTTCTCGTCTGGTACAAATTGGCGCATGAGCATTCGATGAGTGACAACTACCACAGTCTGGTAGTCTCTATACTTAGCCATACATTCTAGAAACCGAGACTTCATTTCCGTAGCTGTCTCATATTGAATAGGACTATTAGAAAGTAACTCCCCCTTGTTTTCTAGAAATAGTGTTCTAGCCTCTTCAAATCTATCTATGCCTGATTCATAGACCTGCCATTCGTGTAACAAAGGCTCCACCCTCAAAGGAAGGCCAGTAGCACAAGATACATAAAAAGCCGTTTCTAAAGCTCTCGTTACTGCTGAAGTCACTAGTAGATTAGCCGATTGTAGCAAAGGATTTTGCCAAAGTTCCTGAGCTTGTTGCCGTCCTTTCTCAGATAAAGGTGCTAAATCCATCCCAAAACCTGTATAAGAACGTTCCTCTAACTCACGGTAATCTGGCTCCCCATGACGTACAAAGATAATCTTCATCTTAGTGTCCAGTTGACCCAAAACCACCAGTCCGCACGCCATCCGCTTCATCTCCGTCTGCAATCAAAAATGGTGCAAAGACAGCCTGGACTACACGTTCTCCAACTTCGAGGACGACTTCCTGTTCAGTAATGTTTTTCATCTGAGCAAAGATATGACCTTCATTCCCAGGATTTCCATAATAATCCCCATCAATGACCCCAACTGAGTTAATCAAGACCAAGCCCTTCTTGCGAGGGTTTGATGAACGGTCATAGAGATAGAGCACTTCTGTCGGCTGCATATAGGCCTTAATCCCTGTCGGAACCAAAACAATCTCTCCTGGAGCAATCACAGTGCGTTCTGCAACCTTTAAATCATAACCAGCTGCATGGGCTGTCTCTCGCTTCGGTAACAAATTTTCATCTGTAAAACTCGAAACCAATTCAAAACCACGAATTTTCATATCTTTCTCTTTTCTATTCTATAATCATTTATTCTAGGCTATTTTATCTTATTTATTCGAAAAAAGCACGAAAAAAGAGCACACAATTCACACTCGCTTAGGGCTGCTGGATTCCTCCCCTGACCCGCTTCACGCAGAACTGTTGCTCCACTATTTATTATACCACATTCCCCTCGGTTTTTAAAGAGAAATTATTTTTTCCGTCGATTTCGGAAAAAGTCCTGCATAATCGCTGCACAATCATCTTCCAAAATTCCCGCTTCTACCTCTACACGATGATTGAGACGCTCATCTGTCAAAATATCGTACAGACTTCCAGCTGCACCAAATTTCTGGTTTTTAGCCCCGTAAACCACGTTTGGAATACGGGCAAGCCCAATCGCCCCGCTACACATGACACAAGGCTCAATGGTCACAAAAAGCGTACAATCCAGCAGTCGCCAACTCTCTTCACTCACATTCGCATTCTCTATAGCCATGATTTCTGCATGCATGACCGCCCGTTGCAACTCCTCGCGCGCATTATGCCCCCTACCAATGATTTCTCCATCCTTGACAATCACACAACCAATTGGAATTTCATCGTGTTCTAAGGCAATCTCAGCCTCTCTCAAAGCCTCTCTCATAAAGGCTTCTTTTTCTTCAACTGTATAATTCATCGTTCTTCTCTTTTCCTACTTGTCGATTTTATTATTATATCATGATTCTCAACACAAAAAAAGCCACCGAATGCGGTGACTTAATAGGGAGATTATTATGAAAAAGAAAAGTTTAGGATATTTGTTACAACAAGTTAGGAGGTCTTCTTGTAACTGTCTATAGTATACCCAACCTGTCTTAAACTAATCTTAAAAATCTCCTATGACCAAACACTTTCTAAAATATTAGTTTGTTCACGACCGGGACCTACTGAGAAAGTTGAGATACGAACACCAACCAACTCGCTTACACGACGAACATAGTTACGTGCATTCTCAGGAAGGTCTTCTAAATTACGGACTCCAGTGATGTCTTCTGACCAACCTGGCAATTCCTCGTAGATTGGCTTGCAACGTTTCAACTGCTCAAGACTAGCAGGATAGTAATCAATACGTTGACCATCAAGATCATAGGCCACACAGATTTTCACAATATCCAAACCACTCAAAACATCGATAGAGTTCAATGAAAGATTGGTAATCCCAGATACACGGCGGCTGTGACGCATCACAACTGAGTCAAACCAACCCACACGACGTGGACGACCAGTTGTTGTACCGTATTCATGACCTACTTCACGGATGCGATCTCCCACTTCATCAAATAATTCAGTTGGGAAAGGTCCGTCTCCTACACGACTTGTGTAGGCTTTACATACACCTACAACCTTGTCAATCTTACTTGGGCCAACACCAGACCCAATCGTCACACCACCAGCGACAGGGTTTGACGACGTAACAAATGGATACGTACCTTGGTCGATATCTAGCATAACGCCTTGCGCACCTTCAAACAGCACACGTTTGCCATTATCAAGCGCATCATTCAAGATAACAGATGTATCTGTCACGTATTGCTTGATTTGTTGACCATACTCATAGTATTCTTCAAAAATATCGTCAACTGAAATAGGGGTGCTATCATATAATTTTTCAAACAAACGATTCTTTTCCGCAAGATTACGTTCCAAACGTTCACGGAAAATATCCTTATCCAAAAGATCCGCAATACGAATTCCAACACGAGCAGCCTTGTCCATATATGCTGGACCGATTCCCTTGATAGTAGTCCCGATTTTATTGTCGCCCTTAGCTTCTTCTTGTAGACGGTCTAATTCAATATGATATGGCAAAATAACATGCGCACGATCAGAAATACGCAAGTTATCAGTTGTCACACCTTCCTCATGAAGATAGCGCAACTCTTTGACAAGGGATTTTGGATTCACGACCATCCCATTCCCAATAACAGAGATTTTTTCAGGAAAGAAAATTCCAGATGGAATCAAGTGCAACTTAAATTTCTTACCATCAATCACAATCGTGTGACCAGCATTATCACCACCTTGATAACGAGCAATTACCTCTGCATTAGCTGAAAGAAAATCTGTAATTTTCCCTTTACCTTCATCACCCCATTGGGTACCTACAACAACAACTGAAGTCATAATAAAAATCGTCTGAGCTACTAGGAGCTCGTCCTTTCTCATATACATGGCAGGAATTCCACCCGCAATTATATCTTACAATTTATTATAAGAAAAAAACACTATTTTATCAAGAAGAAACAGTAGAAAAGATTTGGAAATTCTTTCATTTCTAAATATAAAAACCTTTGATTATAAGCTAATTCTATATTTTTTAAAATATAACTACAACAATCGTTCGTAATTATGATATAGATACTTCCTATTGGATGAGAGTGGTACCACCTTGCAGGAATTTATCTAGATATAGACGATAAGCTGTTTTAAAGTGATATAGTGAAAAGTCCCTATCACTTTTTATTTTAAATCGGATTAAATAATATAGTAAAAACCGAAGATGAAGTGATTCCCACTCTGAACAACTCTGACCTAAAGAGGCATATTCTTGTTCAACTAGTTTCAAAAAGACAAATGCTCGATCATAAAATTTCTGAAGCATATAAAAATTCCCTTTCTTATTAGTAACACTAGTCTAACAAAAAAAGGAACTAAAAAAGTTTCAAATCCTATAAAAGAAGAATTTAAAGCTAAACGAACTAAAAATAAAATAAAGAGGTAATTACAGATTTAAAAATTAAAATTTGAAATTTCAACAGTCCACTATATTTATAAATAAAAAAACGCTCAGTTGAACGTTTCGATTTATACTCCGCCAGTAGGACTCGAACCTACGACATCATGATTAACAGTCATGCGCTACTACCAACTGAGCTATGGCGGATAAAA
>NZ_KV811117.1:0-209 GCF_001813005.1 Streptococcus sp. HMSC062H02 | reverse complement strand
TCTTTACGGATCACTTTCACACCTTTGGCTTGTCCTACAAAGTCTGCCTCAGGGGTAAAGGTGACGGTGCCATCTGGTGAGATTACATAAGTTCCTTCACCTGGAACGACTTTTTCAGTTGTTCCATCTTCAAAGGTTGGTGGAACTGTCAGCTCGACATCACCTGTAAAGTTTGGTTTACCAGTCTGAGTTTGACCTTTAAGACCTTC
>NZ_KV811116.1:45708-45970 GCF_001813005.1 Streptococcus sp. HMSC062H02 | reverse complement strand
GCCAAGCAACGCCAACGCAACCAAGTCAAACAGAGGTTAAGACATCAGAAGGCACATGGAGCTTCAAGTCCTACGATAAGACATCGGAAACAATTAATGGATCAGATGTTAAGTTTATAGGTACATGGGAATTTACAGCAACTCCAGTTCCAACAGTGACTCATAAAGCGGTTCACGAGTTTGTCAGTGGAACTCCAGGTAAAGAACTTCCACAAGAAGTAAAAGCCTTGCTTCCAGCAGACCAAACAGACTTGAAAGATGG
>NZ_KV811116.1:0-45608 GCF_001813005.1 Streptococcus sp. HMSC062H02 | reverse complement strand
AAACCATCAATGGAGCAGACGCACACTTCGTAGGCACCTGGGAATTCACTCCGGCCCCAATTAAAGATTCTGGAAATAATAGTCAACCAGAAGAAGGAAGTAGTCAAAATCAGAACTTGTTACCAAACACGGGTTCAGCAGTATCTGGTCTTCTTTCAATCATCGGTCTTGCCTTTGCAAGCCTAGCAGCTTTTATCCTTCGCAAGAAAGATTAAGCCACTCTTAGGAAATAACAAAATGACTTCTTAATTCCTGAGCCTAAGAAGAGAGAACGAGAAATCGTTCTCTCTTTTTCTTGCATTTTATATCGAGCTGTGATATAGTTTATATAACGAGATGCGATATATCGAACTGAATAGGAGGTGTGAATAAATGGAATTAACAGATAAAATCAGGCGTGTTTACCTTCCCATGACTGAAACAGGTTTTTATATCTTGTTTTGTTTACAGAAGGAGAACCATGGATATGGTATCACACAAAAGGTCAAGGAGATGACAGATTCGCAAGTTTCGATTAGTCCTGGAACTATGTATGGGACCTTGTCAAAGATGGAAAAGGATGGCTTGATTTCCTTTATCCGGGAAGAGGAAAAACGTAAAATCTATCAGATCACAGACTTGGGACGAAAAGTCTTAGATATTGAATTGAAACGTATTGAACGGCTCTATAGAAATAGTCGGGAGGAAGTATGATGGAAAAGAAGGTTGTATATCGGATATCTACAATTGCAGATTATGATAAAGAGGCTTTATACCTTGGGGAAATGCATGCTAAGGGCTGGAAACTTAAGGAAGTAAGCTACTCTAACTTAGTAGTTGCGGTTAAGTATACTTTTGAAAAGTGCCAACCGGAGCAGGTGTCTTATCAGTTGGACTTTTATCCCATGAAAAAATCAGAGAGAGCCTCCTATTTACAACTATTTAAAGACTATGGCTGGGAGCATATTACAGACTTTAATGGTTTTTCCTACTTTAGAAAAGTACATTTTGAAATTGAATCGGATGCCGAGTTTGAAATTTATAATGACGCGGCCGGGAAGTTAGCTGTGGTCAAACGGATTTTAATAATGCGTATGCTTCCTATTTTGCTTCTGTTTTTAGCTCTACTACCGGTTTTCTCAAAGTTTGTCAGTGGAGCTAGTTCTTTCAGTTGGGAATTGTTTTTGATTTTCATAATAGATTGTGTTTTATTGATTATTTTTGCGATTCAGATTTCTTATATTTTTGGGAGATTGTTTCAAAAGTGGAAAGAATTATCTGATAAATGAAACAATGCCTGTTTTCTAATTTGGAGGTAAGACAATGAATAGCAAAGTACAATTTAGGATTTTCACCATTGTTGATTTGGACAAGGAAGAAGAATATTTACATGAGATGCACTTGAAAGGTCGGAGATATAGAACTAACCGTTTTGGTTTTTTCTATTTTGAACAATGCCAACCAGATGATGTCATCTATCATATCTATGATTCTAGATTTCTTAAAAAGTATAAGCATGAACTGCAAGATTTTAGAAATAGCGGTTGGGAATTGATAGAAACAGGTTTTTATTCAATTCTTCGTAAACCAACTTCTGATATACTTTCAGAGGAGAAAGTCTATATGCGTAATGCTCTTAGATGGGAAGCTATGCGGTCTAGACTTCGTTCCTGTATAGCCGCTTTCTCAGGTGGTCTTGTTGTTTGCATGAGTTTGTATCGAGAGAACTTGTCTCAGTCTTTCTTTATTATTTTCGTTTTATACACTTGCTTAATTTCTTATCTAATCTATGGTTTTTTCAGACTTAAAAGGAAATACCAGGTAGATGAGTAGCAAGGTTCTAGGTCTTCAGACTGATTTTTAGCACTCTTGGTAAAAGAGTGCTAATTTTTGAGTTTTTATCTTGACATTCTCTTCTAAGGGTGTATAATAGAATCATGAGTTAGCACTTGGGTACATAGAGTGCTAATCAATCGGACAGAGAGGAGTGATGAGATGGTTACAGAGCGTCAGCAGGATATTTTAAATCTGATTATTGACATCTTTACCAAAACGCACGAACCTGTCGGATCCAAGGCGCTACAAGAGTCTATCAATTCTAGTAGTGCTACCATTCGTAATGACATGGCAGCTCTAGAGAAGCAGGGTTTGCTTGAGAAGGCTCATACCTCAAGCGGTCGGATGCCAAGTGTCGCGGGATTTCAGTACTATGTGAAACACTCGCTTGCTTTTGACAGACTGGCTGAAAATGAGGTATACGAGATTGTCAAAGCCTTTGATCAGGAGTTCTTCAAACTGGAGGATATTCTGCAAGAGGCTGCTAATCTATTGACAGACCTGAGCGGCTGTACGGTAGTAGCACTGGATGTTGAGCCGAGCAGACAGCGCCTGACGGCCTTCGATATTGTCGTTCTAGGACAACATACTGCTCTTGCAGTTTTCACCCTAGACGAGTCTCGAACGGTTACCAGTCAGTTTTTGATTCCAAGGAACTTCTTGCAGGAAGATTTAAATCGCCTCAAGACCTTGATTCAAGAACGTTTCCTCGGTCACACCGTTCTAGATATTCACTACAAAATTCGGACGGAGATTCCGCAGATTATCCAACGTTACTTTACAACAACGGACAATGTCATGGATCTCTTTGAACACATTTTTAAAGAAATGTTCAACGAAAACATTGTGGTGTCGGGTAAGGTCAATCTCTTGAATTTTGCCAATCTAGCAGCCTATCAGTTCTTTGACCAACCGCAAAAAGTGGCTCTGGAGATTCGTGAAGGTCTGCATGAAGATCAAATGCAAAATGTCCGTGTTGCAGACAGTCAGGAATCCTGTCTAGCAGATTTGGCGGTGATTAGCAGTAAGTTCCTCATTCCTTATCGAGGTTTTGGAATTCTAGCGATTATCGGTCCAGTCAATCTAGATTATCAGCAATTGGTCAACCAAGTCAATGTGGTCAATCGTGTTTTGACGATGAAGTTGACAGATTTTTATCGCTACCTCAGCAGTAATCATTACGAAGTAAATTAATTTTGAAATCATTAAAGGAGGCGAAAATGGCCCAAGATAAAAAAAACGAAGAAATGAAAGAAGAGGAAGTTGTGGAAACAACTGAAGAAACAACTCCTGAGAAGTCTGAGTTGGACTTGGCAAATGAACGCGCGGATGAGTTCGAAAACAAATACCTTCGTGCTCATGCAGAAATGCAAAATATTCAACGCCGTGCCAATGAAGAACGTCAAAACTTGCAACGTTATCGTAGCCAGGACTTGGCAAAAGCGATCCTCCCTTCTTTGGATAACCTAGAACGTGCCCTTGCAGTTGAAGGTTTGACAGACGATGTCAAAAAAGGATTGGAGATGGTGCAAGAAAGCTTGATTCACGCGTTGAAAGAAGAAGGAATCGAAGAAATCGCAGCTGACGGCGAATTTGACCATAACTACCATATGGCCATCCAAACTCTCCCAGCAGACGATGAACACCCAGCAGACACTATCGCCCAAGTCTTCCAAAAAGGCTACAAGCTCCATGACCGCATCCTACGCCCAGCCATGGTGGTGGTTTATAACTAAGATACAAAGCCCGTAAAAAGCTCACAGTAAAAATAGGAGATTGACGAAGTGTTCGATGAACACAAGAAAATCTATCTTTTTTACCCAGAGCTTAGGGCGTGTTCGATTAGGCAATTCTGACGGTAGCTAAAGCAACTCGTCAGAAAACGGCAATCGCTATGGCGTTTGCCTAGCCTCCTTACTAACTCGTTGTCGAAATAGTATCGATTTCGACTCCTCATGTCGTAACATACTAGGAATCTTGTCCGAAACGACACTAAACTATGAAAGAAAGATAAGAAATTGTTCAGCATTGCAATAGTGAGCAAAGCGAACCAAAGACGATACTCTTCGCCGTGGCGTTATTTGCGCAAACTTTGAGACCGTAGGCTCAAAGTTTAGTCAGAGAGATTGACGAGTCAAGCTCTGACGGCGCCGCCACCTAAGAAGAGTATCAAAAAGAAAGAATATAAAATTTAAGGAGAAAAACACATGTCTAAAATTATCGGTATTGACTTAGGTACAACAAACTCAGCAGTTGCAGTTCTTGAAGGAACTGAAAGCAAAATCATCGCAAACCCAGAAGGAAACCGTACAACTCCATCTGTAGTATCATTCAAAAATGGCGAAATCATCGTTGGTGATGCCGCAAAACGTCAAGCAGTTACAAACCCAGATACAGTTATCTCTATCAAATCTAAGATGGGAACTTCTGAAAAAGTTTCTGCTAATGGAAAAGAATATACTCCACAAGAAATCTCAGCTATGATTCTTCAATACTTGAAAGGTTACGCTGAAGAATACCTTGGTGAAAAAGTAACCAAAGCAGTTATCACAGTCCCAGCTTACTTCAACGATGCTCAACGTCAAGCAACAAAAGACGCTGGTAAAATCGCTGGTCTTGAAGTAGAACGTATCGTTAACGAGCCAACTGCAGCAGCACTCGCTTACGGTTTGGACAAGACTGACAAAGAAGAAAAAATCTTGGTATTCGACCTTGGTGGTGGTACATTCGACGTATCTATCCTTGAATTGGGTGACGGTGTCTTCGACGTATTGTCAACTGCAGGGGACAACAAACTTGGTGGTGACGACTTTGACCAAAAAATCATCGACCACTTGGTAGCAGAATTCAAGAAAGAAAACGGTATTGACTTGTCTACTGACAAGATGGCAATGCAACGTTTGAAAGATGCGGCTGAAAAAGCTAAGAAAGACCTTTCTGGTGTAACTTCAACACAAATCAGCTTGCCATTCATCACTGCAGGTGAGGCTGGACCTCTTCACTTGGAAATGACTTTGACTCGTGCGAAATTTGACGATTTGACTCGTGACCTTGTAGAACGTACAAAAGTTCCAGTTCGTCAAGCCCTTTCAGATGCAGGTTTGAGCTTGTCAGAAATCGACGAAGTTATCCTTGTTGGTGGTTCAACTCGTATCCCAGCCGTTGTAGAAGCTGTGAAGGCTGAAACTGGTAAAGAACCAAACAAATCAGTAAACCCTGATGAAGTGGTTGCTATGGGTGCTGCCATCCAAGGTGGTGTCATCACTGGTGATGTTAAAGACGTTGTCCTTCTTGATGTGACACCATTGTCACTTGGTATCGAAACAATGGGTGGCGTCTTCACAAAACTTATCGATCGCAACACTACTATCCCAACATCTAAATCACAAGTCTTCTCAACTGCAGCAGACAACCAACCAGCCGTTGATATCCACGTTCTTCAAGGTGAACGCCCAATGGCAGCTGATAACAAGACTCTTGGACGCTTCCAATTGACTGATATCCCAGCTGCACCTCGTGGAATTCCTCAAATCGAAGTAACATTTGATATCGACAAGAACGGTATCGTGTCTGTTAAGGCTAAAGATCTTGGAACTCAAAAAGAACAAACTATTGTGATCCAATCTAACTCAGGTTTGACAGACGAAGAAATCGACCGCATGATGAAAGATGCTGAAGCTAACGCTGAAGCAGATAAGAAACGTAAAGAAGAAGTAGACCTTCGTAACGAAGTAGACCAAGCTATCTTTGCGACTGAAAAGACAATCAAGGAAACTGAAGGCAAAGGCTTCGACGCAGAACGTGATGCTGCCCAAGCTGCCCTTGATGACCTTAAAAAAGCTCAAGAAGACAATAACTTGGACGAAATGAAAGCGAAACTTGAAGCATTGAACGAAAAAGCTCAAGGACTTGCTGTTAAACTCTACGAACAAGCCGCAGCAGCTCAACAAGCTCAAGCAGGAGCAGAAGGCGCACAAGCAACAGGAAATGCAGGCGATGACGTCGTAGACGGAGAGTTTACTGAAAAATAAGATGTTGAGGCGTTAAGAAAACGAAAGAAAAATAGGAAGCCATCGCCTTGTGCGGTGCACAAAAGATGGCTTATCTTTTTTCCGAAGTTTTTAGCCGAGACTCAGTTAAGCCTAACTCGTTAAGAATGACTAATCACTAAAGTGATTGTCATTCTACAGCAATCGCTATGGCGACTTGCCTAAACGCCTTACTAGTTCAAAAACAAAGTATAATCGACTTTATTTTCGAACGTCGTAATGATAAGAAGAAATCCAGAGGTTGCAACCCAGCCTCTGTTTTTCGGTAAAATAGTGGGTGTAGCTTATGAAAAAAGTACTTTGTGTCATTTATCCTAATTTTTCTCTTTATGAGATAACCGCTTTAACGAGTACTTTAGCTCTGTCTTTTGATATCACGATTGATTATGTCGCTTCTGAGAATTCGATGGTGGTCTCTGAGGATGGTTTGCCCTGTCAACCGACGAAAACATTGAATCAGATCCGTATAGAAGATTATTCTTGTGTGATTTTGCCAGGAATGGTAAATATAGGTCCCGCTCTACAAGATGAGAAATTGATCTCGTTTTTGAGAAGCCTTAATGAGCAAGATATCCTAATTGCAGCCATTTCTTCAGCGCCCCTTTTATTGGCGAAAGCAGGCTTGTTGAACGACACGAAATTTACAGGTGGAATTTGGCAAAACTTCTTTGACTATTTTGAATTTCTTCCACGTGAGAATTTCCAACCGAAAGTTCTTGTCCAAGATAAACAAATCATTACGGCTATCGGTTTTGCACATCAAGAGTTTGCAAGAAAAGTGATTTTCGGTTTAGGGTTGGCAGAGAATACGGACAACTATTTTAAAGAACAGAACGAGTATGCTGAAGAGGATTTGATATTTACTTTATCAGATGAAGAGTTTAATCAAGTAAAGCAGAGTATAGAAAACAGCCTCTAAAGATTTACATGAAAATTATAGAAAGGAACAAGGGTGTTCGTAACTGAACACGGGTTCCCAAATTTCTTACTCAATATAACAGAAAGGAATTGAACCCGACCTAAATCGAGGTTTGATTCAAAATATCAATAGAAAGGAACAAAGGTGTTCAGGGAATTGAACACGGGTTCCCAAAATTCTGATTCAATATAAAAGAAAGGAACTGAACCCGACCTAAATCGTGGTCTCGTTCCGCAATATTAACAGAAAGGAATAAGGGTGTTCGTAATTGAACTCGAGCGGAAAGCTTGGAAATTAGATAAACCTCCTAAGAAATCAGGATTTCTTGTCGGTTTCCTAAATTTCAGTCGCTTTCTGTTCGCTCTTAGTATCTTGTATGAACAATACTGAATTTTATGATCGTCTGGGGGTGTCCAAAAACGCTTCGGCAGACGAAATCAAAAAGGCTTATCGTAAGCTTTCCAAAAAATATCACCCAGATATCAACAAGGAGCCTGGCGCTGAGGAAAAATACAAGGAAGTTCAAGAAGCCTATGAGACTTTGAGTGACGACCAAAAACGTGCGGCCTACGACCAATATGGTGCTGCAGGTGCCAACGGTGGCTTCGGTGGTGCCGGTGGTTTTGGCGGTTTTGACGGAGCGGGTAGCTTCGGTGGTTTTGAAGATATCTTCTCAAGTTTTTTCGGGGGAGGCGGAGCTTCGCGCAATCCAAACGCTCCTCGTCAAGGGGATGACCTCCAGTACCGTGTGAACTTGACCTTTGAAGAAGCTATCTTTGGAACAGAAAAGGAAGTTAAGTACAACCGTGAAGCCAGCTGTCGTACATGTAACGGATCTGGTGCTAAGCCAGGGACAAGTCCAGTCACTTGTGGACGCTGTCATGGCGCTGGTGTTATTAACGTCGACACGCAGACTCCGCTTGGTATGATGCGCCGTCAAGTAACTTGTGATGTCTGTCATGGTCGCGGAAAAGAAATCAAAGATCCATGTACAACTTGTCACGGAACAGGTCATGAAAAACAAGCTCATAGCGTACATGTAAAAATCCCTGCTGGTGTGGAAACTGGTCAACAAATTCGCCTAGCTGGTCAAGGTGAAGCAGGCTTTAACGGTGGACCTTATGGTGACTTGTATGTGGTGGTTTCAGTAGAAGCTAGTGATAAGTTTGAACGTGAAGGAACAACTATTTTCTACAAGTTAAATCTTAATATTGTCCAAGCTACTCTTGGAGATACTGTAGAAATTCCAACTGTTCATGGAGATGTTGAATTGGTTATCCCAGAAGGAACTCAGACTGGCAAGAAATTCCGTCTACGTGGCAAGGGAGCACCGAGCCTTCGTGGCGGTGCTGTTGGTGACCAATACGTTACTGTCAATGTCGTGACTCCGACAGGTTTGAACGACCGCCAAAAAGCTGCGCTTAAAGAATTCGCAGCTGCAGGTGACTTGAAAGTCAATCCAAAGAAAAAAGGCTTCTTTGACCATATAAAAGATGCCTTTGAAGGAGAATAAAGTAAAAAGAGCCGATTGGCTCTTTTTAAAGCGTAAACAAGCTATATCTTATCAACTATACACCACAATTGAGACAACTCATTCACCATTTCATAACTAATACTCTTCGAAAATCTCTTCAAACCGCGTCAACGTCGCCTTGCCGTATATATGTGACTGACTTCGTCAGTCTTATCTACAACCTCAAAACAGTGTTTTGAGCAACCTGCGACTAGTTCCCTAGTTTGCTTTTTGATTTTCATTGAGTATAAATCAAATACTTTCCCAGACTTTTCGCCGTAATGAAAACACCTGAAACCGGTTGATTTTAGGTGTTCGGAAACTTTGAAACCTAGGCTCAAAGTTTAGGTATGGAACTTTGAAGAAGGTCGCTACCGTCCGTCATTACTTAAGGAAAGTCTTAAAAAATTTATAAACTAAAAAGAGCCGTCGGGCTCTTTTTTACTTATCATCAAGCTTCTGTGTTTCTTTTATCACAGCTAGTCTGGTTTGGAAATCTTTTTCCAAGACTTTGAACTTGTAGGTCAAATCTTTTTGGTATTCCTTGATAAGGGCTTTTTGTTGGTCGATGATTTGTAGGCTGTTTTGGATGATATCCAAATCATCCTTGATAGCTTGGACGCGGTCAGTTGTATCTAGCACTTCATCCTGAATGGCTTGGCGATTTTTCACAACAAAATAACTTCCGGCTGCAGCTCCTGCAAATAGCAATAGATTGGATAGTTTCATGGCATCTCCTTAAGCGTTTTTAATGGTTTCAGCGACTTGGGCAAGTTTGTCAAAGTCAGGTTCGTGGGCGATAAAGTCAATCTTGAGGTCATCTTCTGCACCGTAGCGAGGTACGAGATGCACGTGAGTATGAAAGACTGTTTGACCAGCAACTTCCTCACAGTTGGCGATGATGTTCATACCAGCAGCTTTGGTAGCTTTCATAACTTTTTGAGCTACCAGTGGCACTTGGGCAAAGAGTTGGCTGGCACTTGGGGCATCCATCTCCAAAAGATTGCGATAGTGCTCTTTGGGCACAATGAGGGTGTGTCCAGGCGTTACTTGAGAGATATCAAGAAAGGCAAGAACCTGCTCATCCTCGTATACTTTTGAAGCAGGAATCTCCCCTGCGATGATCTTACAAAAAATGCAATCTGACATAAAATCCACCTCTACTGTATTGAATTTTGATATAATATAGCTACATTATACCAGATTCGGAGAAAATATGTTAGAAATTAAAAACCTGACAGGAGGCTATGTTCACGTTCCTGTCTTGAAAGATGTGTCCTTTACAGTTGAAAGTGGGCAGTTGGTCGGTTTGATTGGTCTCAATGGTGCTGGGAAATCAACGACAATCAATGAGATTATTGGTCTCTTGACACCTTACAGTGGGGAAATCAAGGTTAATGGTTTGACCCTGCGAGAAGATGCAACCAACTATCGCAAGCAGATTGGCTATATCCCTGAGACCCCTAGCTTGTATGAAGAACTGACCCTCAGAGAGCATATCGAGACGGTTGCCATGGCCTATGGTATTGAGCAAAAAGTGGCTTTTGAGCGAGTAGAATCTTTGTTAAAAATGTTCCGTCTGGACCAAAAATTGGACTGGTTCCCAGTGCATTTTTCCAAAGGGATGAAGCAGAAGGTCATGATTATCTGTGCTTTTGTGGTAGATCCGAGTCTTTTCATCGTTGATGAGCCTTTTCTTGGGCTCGATCCGCTGGCGATTGCCGACTTGATTCAGCTTTTGGAAGTAGAAAAGCAAAAAGGCAAGTCCATTCTCATGAGTACCCACGTGCTGGATTCAGCGGAGAAGATGTGTGATGCCTTTGTCATCCTCCACAAGGGGGAGGTGCGAGCTCAGGGGAACCTCCAGCAACTCCGCGAAGCCTTTGACATGCCTGAAGCGAGTTTGAATGATATTTACTTGGCTCTGACCAAAGAGGAGGAACTATGAAAGACTTGTTTTTAAAGCGAAAGCAGGCTTTTCGTAAGGAGTGTGTCGGTTATCTGCGTTATGTTCTCAATGATCACTTTGTCTTGTTCCTGCTAGTTCTTATCGGTTTTCTAGCTTACCAGTACAGCCAACTCCTGCAACATTTTCCTGAAAATCATTGGCCTATCCTCTTGTTTTTAGGGATTGTATCTGCCTTGCTTTTAGCTTGGGGAGGAATCGCAACCTACATGGAAGGGCCTGACAAGCTCTTTCTCTTAGTCAGTGAAGAGGAGGTTAAGTCCCACCTCAAAGGGCAGACAGTGCGCTCACTGGTCTTTTGGCTCTTGGTCCAAACCCTTTTCTTGCTTTTATTTGCGCCCTTATTTTTAGCCATGGGTTATGGCTTGCCAGTTTTTCTCATCTATGTGCTTTTATTGGGAGCTGGGAAATATCTCCTCTTTCGTCAAAAAGCCAGTAAATTTTTTACTGAGAACGGAATTGACTGGGACTATGTGATCGCCCAAGAAAGCAAGCGCAAGCAAGCTTTGCTTCGTTTCTTTGCTCTCTTTACTCAGGTTAAGGGCGTTTCAAATAGTGTCAAACGTCGCGCTTATCTGGATTTCATCCTTAAAGCAGTTCAGAAGGTGCCGAGCAAGATTTGGCAAAATCTCTATCTTCGTTCTTACTTGCGAAATGGAGACCTCTTTGCCCTCAGTTTGCGTCTTTTGCTCCTATCCTTGTTAGCTTTGCTCTTTATCGAGCAATCTTGGATTGCGACAGCAGTGGTGGTTCTATTTAACTACCTCTTGCTCTTTCAGTTACTGGCCCTCTATCATGCCTTTGACTACCAGTACTTGACTCAGCTCTTTCCACTAGAAAAAGGGGAGAAGGAAAAGGGATTGAAACAGATTGTAGTCGGTGTGGGAAGTGCAGTTCTTTTGTTAGAATTGCTGTTCGGAGCAGTGGTTTTTCAAGAAAAAATAGCCTTGTTGGCTCTTATAGGGGCTGGTCTCTTCCTACAATTGTTTTATTTGCCTTACCAACTAAAAAGATTGGTTGACGAATAGACCAAAAACTAGTAGAATAGTAAGGAAACTTTATACGGAGGAAAGAAATGGACTTGGGTGATAATGAGCTAACGCTGACCCCTATCCCTGGGAAGAGTGGCAAAGCTTATATGGGAAGCTACCCTGATGGGAAGCGCGTCTTTGTAAAAATGAACACCTCTCCAATCCTACCTGGCCTAGCCAGAGAACAAATCGCTCCTCAATTACTTTGGACTCGTCGTTTGCCAGATGGCCGTGATATGTGCGCTCAGGAATGGCTGACGGGCAAAATCTTGACCCCTTACGATATGAATCGCAAGCAGATCATCAATATCTTGAACCGCCTTCACCGCTCGCGTCCCTTGATGAAGCAGTTGAGCCGTTTGGGATATACCATGGAAACACCAGTTGATTTGCTACGTTCTTGGCAACAAGGGGTTCCAGAAATCTTGAAGCAGAATCACTATTTGAACAGTGTGATTGCTGAGCTAGGTAAGACGGTTCCAGGTTTTAGGGAAGACCATGCAACGATTGTGCATGGGGATCTTCGTCATAGTAATTGGATTGAGACAGAGAGTGGACTCGTTTATCTAGTGGATTGGGATTCGGTTCGTCTGACGGATCGTATGTTTGATGTGGCGCATTTGCTATGCCACTACATTCCGGATCATCAGTGGCGCCAATGGTTGAGAGACTACGGCTATAAGTACAATCAGACAGTGTTAGATAAATTGTATTGGTATGGTCAGTATTCTTATTTGAACCAGATTGCCAAATACTGTGAAAATCAAGATTTAGACAATGTAAACCGGGAGATTTATGCCTTGCGCGTCTTCCGTGATAAGTATGGAAAGAAGAGATGAGAGTTAGAAATCGTAAAGGGGCGACAGAATTACTAGAGGCTAATCCCCAGTATGTGGTCCTTAATCCCTTGGAAGCTAAAGGGAAATGGCGAGACTTGTTTGGAAATGATCATCCTATTCATGTAGAGGTTGGAAGTGGGAAAGGGGCCTTCGTATCAGGAATGGCCAAGCAAAATCCTGACATCAACTACATCGGGATTGATATCCAAAAGTCGGTATTGAGTTATGCCTTGGACAAGGTGCTTGAAGTTGGAGTGCCCAACATCAAGTTGCTGTGGGTAGATGGTTCAGATCTGACCGACTACTTTGAAGACGGTGAGATTGATCGTCTCTACCTAAACTTTTCAGATCCCTGGCCTAAAAAACGCCATGAAAAACGTCGTTTGACTTACAAGAGTTTCTTGGATACCTTCAATCGCATCTTGCCTGAGAATGGGGAAATCCATTTTAAGACAGATAACCGTGGCTTGTTTGAGTACAGTCTAGTGAGCTTTTCTCAGTATGGGATGAGACTCAATGGTGTTTGGTTGGACTTGCATGCCAGTGATTTTGAAGGCAATGTCATGACAGAATATGAGCAAAAATTCTCCAACAAGGGTCAAGTGATCTACCGAGTTGAAGCAGAATTTTAAGAAATAGCTTGAAAACCAGCTGGTTGAGTGCTAATGCTTTACATAAATTGACAAACGTGCTATACTGATAGTAAGAATATGAGAAAGAGAGGCGGGGAAATATCTTCGCCTCTTGCTTATGAGGAGGTGGACGCAATCGCAACAATCGTAGAATTAGTCAGAGAAGTTGTAGAACCTGTCATCCAAGCGCCTTTCGAGCTCGTGGATATCGAGTATGGAAAGATTGGCAGTGACATGATTCTCAGTATTTTTGTAGATAAACCCGAAGGAATTACCTTGAACGACACGGCAGACCTGACAGAAATCATCAGTCCTGTCCTAGACACTATCAAGCCAGATCCCTTCCCAGAACAATATTTCCTAGAAATCACCAGTCCAGGCTTGGAACGTCCTTTGAAAACCAAGGATGCTGTCGCTGGAGCAGTTGGGAAATACATCCATGTCGGGCTCTACCAAGCCATCGATAAACAAAAAGTCTTTGAAGGAACTTTGGTATCCTTTGAAGAGGATGAGTTGACCATGGAATATATGGACAAGACACGTAAGAAAACCGTCCAAATTCCATACAGTTTAGTATCAAAAGCACGTTTAGCAGTAAAACTATAGAAAAGAAAGGATAGCTTTTGAGGATTCAAAAGTAAAAAGAACATGAGTAAAGAAATGCTAGAGGCCTTCCGCATTTTGGAAGAAGACAAGGGAATCAAGAAAGAAGACATCATCGACGCAGTAGTAGAGTCGCTTCGTTCCGCTTATCGCAGACGCTATGGTCAATCTGACAGCGTAGCTATCGACTTCAATGAAAAGACAGGTGACTTTACTGTCTATACTGTTCGTGAAGTTGTTGATGAAGTATTTGATAGCCGTTTGGAAATCAGCTTGAAAGATGCTCTTGCCATTAATTCAGCCTATGAACTTGGTGACAAAATCAAGTTTGAAGAAGCACCTGCTGAGTTTGGTCGTGTAGCAGCCCAATCTGCTAAACAAACCATCATGGAAAAAATGCGCAAGCAAACACGTGCCATCACTTACAATACTTACAAGGAACATGAACAAGAAATCATGTCTGGTACGGTAGAACGCTTTGACAACCGCTTTATCTATGTCAACCTTGGTAGCATCGAAGCCCAATTGTCAAAACAAGACCAAATCCCTGGAGAAGTCTTTGCGTCCCACGACCGTATCGAAGTATATGTCTACAAGGTTGAAGATAACCCTCGTGGTGTCAACGTATTTGTTAGCCGTAGCCATCCAGAAATGATTAAACGCTTGATGGAGCAAGAAATTCCAGAAGTCTACGATGGAACTGTCGAAATCATGAGCGTGGCTCGTGAAGCAGGTGATCGTACAAAAGTTGCTGTTCGTAGCCACAATCCAAATGTGGATGCTATTGGTACAATCGTTGGACGTGGTGGAGCTAACATTAAGAAAATCACTAGCAAATTCCACCCAGCTCGTTACGATGCTAAGAGCGATCGCATGATTCCTGTTGAAGAAAACATCGACGTTATCGAGTGGGTAGCAGATCCAGCTGAGTTTATCTACAATGCCATCGCACCGGCAGAGGTTGACCAAGTTATCTTTGATGAAAACGACAGCAAACGTGCCTTGGTCGTTGTGCCTGATAACAAGCTTTCTCTTGCCATCGGTCGTCGCGGACAAAACGTTCGCTTGGCAGCTCATTTGACAGGTTACCGTATCGATATCAAGTCTGCCAGTGAGTTTGAAGCTATGGAAGAAGCAGGTCAAGTGGATTACGCAGCTGCGGACGAATTGATCGAAGAATAAAAGCTGCTAGAGGAGGGAAAGATGAAAACAAGAAAAATCCCTTTGCGCAAGTCTGTTGTATCCAACGAAGTGATTGATAAGCGTGATTTGCTCCGCATTGTCAAGAACAAAGAAGGGCAAGTCTTTATCGATCCGACAGGCAAGGCCAATGGCCGTGGCGCTTATATCAAGCTAGACAATACAGAAGCCCTAGAGGCAAAAAAGAAGAAAGTCTTTAACCGCAGCTTTAACATGGAAGTGGAAGAAAGCTTTTATGACGAGTTGATCGCTTATGTGGATCACAAAGTGAAAAGAAGAGAGTTAGGACTTGAATAAGCAAAAGATAAGCAATCTCTTGGGACTTGCTCAACGAGCAGGTCGAATCATATCGGGTGAGGAATTGGTGGTCAAGTCCATCCAAGACCAGAAAGCCAAGCTAGTCTTTCTAGCCCATGATGCTGGTCCTAATCTAACCAAGAAGATTCAAGATAAAAGTGACTATTATCAAGTAGAAGTTATAACCGTGTTTTCAACACTGGAATTAAGCATAGCAGTCGGAAAATCGAGAAAGGTTTTGGCTGTGACAGATGCTGGATTTACAAAGAAAATGAGGTCTCTTATGGAATAGAAGAGGAGGACATGATTTGTCTAAGAAAAGATTGTACGAAATCGCAAAAGAACTTGGAAAAGAAAGTAAAGAAGTTGTAGCGCGTGCAAAAGAGTTGGGCTTGGATGTGAAAAGCCACTCATCGAGCGTGGAAGCTGCTGCTGCTGAACAAATCGCGGCTAGCTTTAAACCTGCCCCTGCTCCTAAGGCAGAAGCAAAACCTGCAGCACCAAAAGCAAGTGTAGAAAAGAAAGCAGAAAAGTCTGTATCAGCTAAACCAGTAGCCGCTAAGGAAGAAAGCAAATCAGCTACACCTGCAGCTCCTAAAGAAGAAAAAGTAGTGGCCGCAAGACCACAGAGTCGAAACTTCAAGGCGGAGCGTGAGGCGCGTGCCAAAGAGCAGGCAGAGCGACGCAAACAAAACAAGGGCAACAACCGTGACCAACAACAAAACGGCAACCGTCAGAAAAATGACGGCCGTAATGGTGGAAAACCTGGTCAAGGAAACCGCGACAATCGCCGATTTAACGACCAAGGGAAAAAACCACAAGGTCAAGGGAATCGTGGCAATGATCGCCGTCAGCAACAAGACTTCCAGCCAAAACAAGCTGGACCACGTGTTGACTTTAAAGCCCGTGCAGCAGCCCTAAAAGCAGAGCAAAATGCAGAGTACGCACGCTCAAGCGAGGAGCGCTTCAAACAATCGCAAGCTGCCAAAGAAGCCTTGGCTCAAGCTAACAAACGCAAGGAGCCAGAGGAAATCTTTGAAGAAGCTGCTAAGCTAGCTGAACAAACGCAGCCAGCTGTAACAGTAGCTCCTGTAGCGAAAGAAGCGCCAGTGGATACACGTCGTAAAAAACAAGCTCGACCAGACAAAGAACGTGACGATTATGATCACGAAGAAGATGGTCCTAGAAAACAACAAAAGAATCGAAGTAGTCAGAATCAAGTGAGAAATCAAAGAAATAGTAACTGGAATAACAATAAGAAAAATAAAAAAGGGAACAAGCAAAACAGCCGTAACCAGACTCCAAAACCTGTTACAGAGCGTAAGTTCCATGAATTGCCAACAGAATTTGAGTATACAGATGGTATGACTGTTGCGGAAATCGCAAAACGTATCAAACGTGAACCAGCAGAAATCGTTAAGAAACTCTTTATGATGGGTGTCATGGCCACACAAAACCAATCCTTGGATGGAGAAACAATTGAACTCCTCATGGTGGATTACGGTATCGAAGCCAAACAAAAGGTTGAAGTGGATAATGCCGACATCGAACGTTTCTTTGTCGAAGATGGCTATCTTAACGAAGATGAATTGGTTGAGCGTCCACCAGTTGTAACCATCATGGGACACGTTGACCATGGTAAAACAACCCTTCTAGATACCCTTCGTAACTCTCGTGTTGCAACAGGAGAAGCAGGTGGTATCACTCAGCATATCGGTGCCTACCAAATCGTTGAAAATGGCAAGAAGATTACCTTCCTTGATACACCTGGACACGCGGCTTTTACATCGATGCGTGCGCGTGGTGCTTCTGTTACCGATATTACTATCTTGGTCGTAGCGGCAGATGACGGGGTTATGCCTCAGACTATCGAAGCCATCAACCACTCAAAAGCAGCCAACGTTCCAATCATCGTAGCCATCAACAAAATTGATAAACCAGGTGCCAACCCAGAACGCGTTATCGGTGAATTGGCAGAGCATGGTGTCATGTCAACAGCTTGGGGTGGAGATTCTGAGTTTGTCGAAATTTCAGCTAAGTTCAACCAAAATATCGATGAACTCTTGGAAACAGTCCTTCTTGTGGCTGAAATCCAAGAACTCAAGGCAGATCCAACAGTGCGTGCTATCGGTACGGTTATCGAAGCTCGTTTGGATAAAGGAAAAGGTGCGGTCGCAACCCTTCTTGTGCAACAAGGTACTCTGAATGTGCAAGATCCTATCGTTGTCGGAAATACCTTTGGTCGTGTCCGTGCCATGACCAATGATCTTGGTCGTCGTGTTAAGGTTGCAGGTCCATCAACGCCCGTTTCTATCACAGGTTTGAACGAAGCACCAATGGCGGGTGACCATTTTGCCGTTTACGAAGATGAAAAATCTGCGCGTGCAGCCGGTGAAGAACGTGCCAAACGTGCTCTTATGAAACAACGTCAAGCTACCCAACGTGTCAGCCTTGAAAACCTCTTTGATACGCTTAAAGCAGGTGAACTCAAGTCAGTCAACGTTATCATCAAGGCCGACGTACAAGGTTCAGTTGAAGCCCTTTCTGCCTCACTTCAAAAGATCGATGTAGAAGGTGTAAAAGTTACCATCGTTCACTCAGCAGTCGGTGCTATCAACGAATCTGACGTTACTCTTGCGGAAGCTTCAAATGCCTTTATCATCGGTTTCAACGTACGTCCTACACCACAAGCTCGTCAACAAGCAGATGCTGACGATGTCGAAATCCGTCTCCACAGCATTATCTACAAGGTTATCGAAGAGATGGAAGAAGCTATGAAAGGGATGTTGGATCCTGAATTTGAAGAAAAAATCATCGGTGAAGCTCTTATCCGTGAAACCTTCAAGGTGTCTAAAGTGGGAACTATCGGTGGATTTATGGTTATCAACGGTAAGGTTACCCGTGATTCTAAAGTCCGTGTAATCCGTGACGGTGTTGTTATCTATGACGGTGAACTCGCAAGCTTGAAACACTACAAAGACGACGTGAAAGAAGTTACGAACGGTCGTGAAGGTGGATTGATGATTGAGGGCTACAATGATATCAAGATGGATGATGTGATTGAGGCATACGTCATGGAAGAAATCAAACGATAATAGAGAAACGATAGCCAATTTGACTCGTCGTCAACAGTGCCTTGATGAACCCTTAGTTCTATCTAAGGCTTGTTTCCTAGATTCAAATGGCTCTAGTTCCTCTATCTAACAGAAATAGCTAGGTCTGCTGGCCTAGCTTTTGGTTCAAAGTAGAGAAAGGAATGTCATGGCAAATCATTTCCGTACGGATCGTGTGGGCATGGAAATTAAGCGCGAAGTCAATGAGATTTTGCAAAAGAAAGTCCGTGATCCCCGTGTCCAAGGTGTGACCATCACAGATGTTCAGATGCTAGGTGACTTGTCTGTTGCTAAGGTTTACTACACCATTTTGAGTAACCTTGCTTCGGATAACCAAAAAGCTCAAATCGGGCTTGAAAAAGCAACTGGTACTATCAAACGTGAACTTGGTCGCAATTTGAAATTGTACAAAATCCCAGATTTAACCTTTGTCAAAGACGAGTCCATTGAATATGGAAACAAGATTGACGAGATGTTACGCAATCTGGATAAAAACTAAAGAAGAGGGGAGAACCCTCTTTTTTGGTGGAGAAAATAGGTGGAATTTGAGATGGAAAAATATTCTTTTAAAAATGGAATTCTGTATTTATAAAATGTTTACTGATTAGAAAATGCTTTTTTTTTTTAGGAAATATGATATGATAATTTTATAAATAAAAGGAGATTCTATTAATGAATAATGTAAAAAAAGTTTGTCGTTTAGCTTTACTATGTCTTTCCGTTTCTACTCTAGTTGCTTGTAGTTCTCTTTCTGAAAAAACAAGTAGCTCTTCTAGTGAGAATCAAACAGAAGCTTCATCTAGTAGTTCTGAAAAGAAAGGGTTGTTTGCTAAAGCAAAAGAAAAACTCAGTTCAAGCGATTTTAACCCACAAGATGTTAGCGATACGACAATTGAGTCTATAAAAACCTATGAAGATTATTTGACTATGTATGAGAAAATTGTTGATAATTACTATACCGAAGCAGATGAAGCCTTTAAGGGAACTGCTTTAGAAGACAGTGCTTCTATCCAAGAATTAAAAGATAGTACTAAAAAAGAAATGGAAGAGCAGAAAAAACAATATGGACCATTGAAGAAAGCACCAATTCAAGGAAAAGAGGAAATTATTCAATTTCTAAAAGATTATCGTGATAATCTACATCAACAAGTAGAACAGTGGAAAGCTAGTCTATAGTAGGAAGAGTGGGGCTAAAGATGGACTATCAATTATTACCTCATGAATATATGATTATGAATAGTGATGATGTTAGTTTTGGGAAAAATGGTCTGTATACGGATGATCTAATTTTAACAAACTTACATTTAATACACATAAAAAAGGGTATATTTTGGGGAAAAAAAGAACAAATCATCATACCTATTAATCAAATAAAAATATTTGAAGGTAAACCACAAGTTTCTGTAACTAAAAATAATGGTTCTAAACGCTTAGAAATTTACTATAATAGCGGTCAAGCTATTTTCTCATTCTCTAATACTAAAGATACTGATAAGTGGGCAACTAATATTATTAAATTGATTTCTGGTGATACGAATGATTTTGAAACATTGGGTGATAGCAGTTTGTTTGGAACAGATGTTTTAGCAGAAACAATTAAAGATACATTTGATGCTTTCAAAACAGGCTTAGGTTTTAAAGACACAGAACCAGAAAAATTATCTACCAAGTGTACTTTTTGTGGTGCTCCTTTATCGGGAACGACAAAACAAATAGTGAAATGTAGCTTTTGTGACATGGAACAGAGTTTGTAGGAGATGAAAGATGGGTATAATTAAAGCAGTAACGGATTCCATTAATGGAACTTTTGCAGACCAGTGGAAAGAAATTATCACAGTTCAAGCCTTTGACGAACACACGGCTGTTTGCCCAGGTATTCTTCAAGAAAGTAATAATGGTAGAGGAGTCAATAACAAAGGGTCCTTAGGTATCATTTCAAATGGCTCAAAAATCTTTGTCCCTGAAAACACAGCTGCTTTTATTTTTAGTCAGTCTGGGATAGAAGATATCATCACAGAACCGGGTGGTTATGAATATCAAAATGGTGAGAGTAGTATTTTTAATGGAGATGGTTTTAAAAAATCTTTGTTTGATAATGTCGTGAATCGTGTTGGATTCGGTGGACAAAGTGATCAACAAAAACAGATTTGTTTTGTTAACTTGAGAGAAATTCGTGACATTAGGTTTGGTACTCGTGGACCAGTTATGTATAATGATTTGTTTTATGGTGCGGATTTAGAAGTGCGTGCTTTTGGAACTTTTTCTATTAGAATTACGGATGCTACCCAGTTTGTTAAAAATTTTCTACCAGCAAATGTAACCTATTATTCCTTTGATAGTGCTCAGGCTAGAGCTCAAATAGTAACAGAATTTCTTCAATCCTTTACAATGGCTTTAAATGCTTTATCAACAAGCTATCGTATTTCACAATTGCCTTCACAAACTGGAGTTCTTGCAGAACAAGTATTAAGTAATAAACAATATGCTGGTACTTGGAAGGAACGCTTTGGTTTTGAGATTGTTAAAGTTGCTGTTGCAAATATTGAATTTTCGCCTGAATCCAAGGAACTCGTTAAACAATTTTCATCAAATAAGATGAATTTAAAAGCATATGAGGAAATTTCGCAGAAATCATCTAATATTGCAGCACAACAAAAGATTGCATCAGGAATAGAACAACATGGTTTAGGAGATGGTGCAGGAATGATTTTTGGCATGAATATGGTACAAGGTCTAGATGAAAAGGTGACCAAACCAACTCTTTCTCTAGATGAACAAATTGAAGCCCTAACCAAACTTAAATCACTTTTAGATGCAGGTATATTGTCTCAGGAAGAATTTGATATAAAGAAAAAAGAAATTATGGATTTATAATGATAAAAATCAAGTATTGTTATTGATTAGAAGAAGCGGAATTTACCAGATTTAACCTTCGTCAAAGATGAGTCCATCGAATATGGAAACAAGATTGACGCAATGCTACGCAATCTGGATAAGAACTAATACTCTTCGAAAATCAAATTCAAACCATGTCAGCGTCGCCTTTCCGTACTCAAGTACAACCTGCGGCCAGCTTCCTAGTTTGCTCTTTGATTTTCATTGAGTATAAGAAAGAGGGGATTCCCCTCTTTTTTCTTGTCGGAGTAGTTTGTTTGCTAATCATCGATATATTGCCCTTGTAAAACGCAGTTTAAAAAATTTGTAAATTTCAAATAGTATGATATGATAAAGCTTGATATAAATGAAAAACGGAGAGATATATGGCTAAACAAGATATAGCTATGCAAGTACTACAACAAGTGGTGAAACTACCCGTAGTCAAGGTCGATCGAGAAAAGTTTTTAGTAGAAAAGTTTTCAAAGGAATTAGACCGTAAGGATATTGCAACCTTATTAGAACAAGGGCCGACTTCTTTGTTGCCTCAGGAAAGCTTGGACCGAGTGGCAAAGGCCTGTATTAAGGACAATGTCTTGCTAGCCAGTGGAACTTCGGTTTTGGCTGGTCTACCTGGAGGGATTGTCATGGCGATTACTATTCCGACAGACGTAGCCCAGTTTTATGCATTCTCATTAAAACTAGCTCAGGAACTAGGGTATATTTACGGATTTGATGATCTTTGGGCATCGCGCAATGAGTTAAGCGAGGAAGCTAAAAACACACTTCTACTGTATCTCGGTGTGATGCTGGGAGTAAATGGCGCAGGTGCCCTGCTTCGATCAGGTGGTGTGACAGTAGCCAAGCAAGTCATAAAAGTAGTGAACAAGAAAGCCTTGACAAAAACTCTTTGGTATCCAATTTTAGAAAAAGTTTTGAAAATTTTTGGTGTCAATCTGACAAAAGGAGGCCTAGCCAAAGGGATGGGGAAAGTGATTCCTATCCTAGGTGGAGTCATTTCTGGTGGCTTAACCTTTGCGACCATGAAGCCGATGGGAGAAAGATTGCAACAGGAATTGTCCAAGCTAGTCAACTACAATGAAGTACAATATCAAAGAGACGTTGATACAATCCGAAAAGAGGTCGAAATCATAGAAGGTGAGTAATATGGGGTTCATTAAGATTCTAGCCAAGACTTACGGGAATTACTTTTTCGTGATGCAAAGCGTCAAAGTCCTGAAGAACATGAAAAAAGATGACAATGCTCTAGTAGGTTTCGGGAAAGTACTGCTTGCTGACAAGCTGATGGATGTAGCCCAGTGGCTCGCAAAACCAGATGATAAGGAATAACTTGAAATGAAAGAAACTAGCAGGAACTACGCTGCTAGTTTTTTAATCTCTTCCCATATGGTATAATATAAGCAGTAAAATCATTTTATACTCTTCGAAAATCTCTTCAAACCACGTCAGCTTCACCTTGCCGTACTTAAGTACAACCTGCGGCCAGCTTCCTAGTTTGCTCTTTGATTTTCATTGAGTATTAGAACATACAATGGAGGTCGTCATGGACAATATCATCGATATGTCAATACCCGTTGCAGAAGTGGTAGACAAGCACCCGGAAGTCTTGGAAATCCTAGTGGAGCTTGGTTTTAAACCACTTGCTAATCCCTTGATGCGCAACACAGTCGGTCGCAAAGTATCGCTTAAGCAGGGTTCTAAACTTGAAGGAACTCCTATGGACAAGATTGTCCGCACACTGGAAGCGAATGGTTACGAAGTGATTGGATTAGACTAATGGCAGATGAACGGATTCATATCCTACGGGATATTTTGTTAGAATTGCACAACGGCGCCTCTCCCGAGTCAGTTCAGGAGCGTTTTGATGCGACTTTTACGGGTGTTTCAGCCATTGAGATTTCCCTCATGGAGCACGAGCTGATGAACTCAGACTCAGGTGTCACCTTTGAAGATGTCATGGAACTCTGCGATGTCCATGCTAATCTTTTTAAAAATGCTGTTAAGGGCGTCGAAGTAGAGGATACTGAACACCCTGGCCACCCAGTTCGCGTCTTCAAGGATGAAAATCTGGCACTCCGTGCTGCCTTGATTCGTATTCGGAGACTGTTGGATACCTATGAGTCTATGGAAGATGAGGAAATGCTGGCAGAGATGCGCAAGGGCTTGGTCCGTCAAATGGGGCTGTTGGGGCAATTTAACATCCATTATCAGCGCAAGGAAGAGCTCTTTTTTCCCATCATGGAGCGCTATGGTCACGATTCACCTCCTAAAGTCATGTGGGGGGTGGATGACCAGATTAGAGAACTCTTTCAGACAGCTCTAGCGACGGCTAAGGCACTACCAGAAGTGGCGATTTCCACTGTAAAGGAGGCCTTTGAAGCTTTTGCGACAGAGTTTGAAAGTATGATTTTCAAGGAAGAGTCCATCCTTCTCATGATTCTTCTTGAGTCGTTCACCCAGGATGACTGGATTCAGATTGCGGAGGAGAGCGATGCCTACGGCTATGCCATCATCCGTCCGTCTGAAAAATGGGTGCCAGAACGACAGAGTTTCGTTGAGGAAAAGAGTGCAGAGGAGCCCGTGCAGCTGGACACGGCTGAAGGTCAAGTTCAGCAAGTTATCGATACACCAGAAGGCCAGTTCACCATTACCTTTACCCCTAAGGAAAAGGAAGCAGTGCTGGACCGTCATAGTCAACAGGCTTTTGGCAATGGTTATCTCTCCGTCGAGCAGGCCAATCTCATCCTCAATCACCTCCCTATGGAGATCACTTTTGTCAATAAAGACGATATTTTTCAGTATTACAATGACAATACGCCAGCTGATGAGATGATTTTCAAACGGACGCCGTCCCAAGTCGGGCGCAATGTAGAACTCTGCCATCCGCCCAAATATCTAGAAAAGGTGAAGGCCGTTATGCAAGGTCTTCGTGAAGGGGTCAAGGACAAGTATGAAATGTGGTTCAAGTCAGATTCGCGAGGCAAGTTTGTCCACATTACCTATGCTGCGGTACACGATGAAAACGGGGAATTCCAAGGCGTGTTGGAGTATGTTCAGGATATCCAGCCCTACCGAGAGATTGATACGGACTTCTTCCGTGGATTAGAATAAGGAGAATCAATGAGTTACGAACAGGAATTTATGAAGGAATTTGAAGCTTGGGTCAATACCCAGATCATGATCAACGACATGGCGCACAAGGAAAGTCAAAAGGTCTACGAAGAAGACCAAGACGAACGTGCCAAAGATGCCATGATTCGCTACGAAAGTCGCTTGGATGCCTACCAGTTCTTGCTTGGTAAGTTCGAAAATTTCAAGGCAGGCAAGGGATTCCATGATTTGCCAGAAGGATTGTTTGGCGAGAGAAACTATTAAAATACAGATACTTTCTTGATTTTTTCCCAAAATCTTGATAGAATATCTTTATTAAATCCTTGTCAGAGCAGGGATTTTTTATTGAAAGGATTTTATCATGTCAAAGAAACTCCAACGTAAAAAACAATTGCGAAATAGCCTTCGTCGCTCAGGTGCCTTTTCAAGTACGGTGACCAAAGTTGTCGAAGAGACCAAGAAAGTTGTGAAACACGCAGAAAAATCTGCCAGCGAAGCAGGAAAAGTTGTCTCTAAAAAAGTGGAACAAGCAGTAGAAGCGACTAAGGAACAAGCTCAAAAAGTAGCCAATTCAGTAGAAGATTTCGCAGCTACTTTGGGTGGCCTCTCAGTAGATCGTGCTAAGACTTTCTATGATGAAGGCATCAAATCAGCTGCTGACTTTAAAAATTGGACTGAAAAAGAACTCCTTGCCTTGAAAGGAATCGGCCCAGCTACCATCAAGAAATTAAAAGAGCACGGAATTAGCTTCAAGTAATCTTTCTTGCCCCTTGCATTTCCGAGAAAAACTTGCTACAATAGAGCCATTAGAGGTGTTTTGAGTCTCACATTTTACAGAAAGTGGCGGTGCTGAGAAGTCCACAAATGTGTCAAAACGGGTTGCTGATGGATAAAAAATGAAATAATATTGTCTTTTTATTATAAAGACGAGAGTTGCGGGCTTTGCCCGAAATTGGGTGGTACCGCGGATAAGCACATTCGTCCCTGTCATGGATATGGCAGGGCTTTTTACGTCTTAGTCAAAGGAGGTTTTCATGAAGCAATCCTTTAAAACCAGTAAGCTCTACTATGGTTTTCCTATCTTTATTTTAGGCTATCAGGACCAGAACTTTGGTCACAATATTACGACCTGTAGCTCCTCTTATAGCCTAGGAGATTGGCTAGCCATTGGTGTTGGATCTGAGGAAAATGCAGCCAAGCAAATCATATCGGAAGTTCACTGTGAATATCCCTGATGAAACTTCTATGCTTGCGATGGAACAGGCCGGCTTTATTAGCCATCGAGAAAAGTTGGGACACTTGGGACTAGACTATGAGATTTCTGAACAGACTCAGGCACCGATTTTAAAGGCCTGTCCAGTCGTATTGGACTGTCAGGTAGATAGGATTATCGAGGAAGATGGAATCTGTCATATCTTTGCCAAGATTCTCGAGCGACTTGCTGATTCTGATTTGCTAGATGACAAGGGGCATTTAAAAAATGACCGTTTTACTCCAACTTACTTTATGGGAGACGGCCACCAGCGCGTTTATCGTTATCTGGACGACCGAGTCGATCCTATGGGGAGTTTCATCAAGAAATCGAGGAAGAAGGATGACAAGAGCAACATTACCTGAACGAATAGAGACCGAGCGACTGGTCTTGCGAGTCCGCACCGTTGCTGACGCTGAGGATATCTTTGACTATGCCAGTCAGCCAGAAGTCTCCTATCCAGCAGGCTTTCCGCCCGTCAAGACCTTGGAAGATGAGATTTATTATCTGGAGCATATTCTGCCCGAGCGTAATGAAAAGAACAATCTCCCAGCGGGCTATGGAATTGTCGTTAAAGGAACTGATAAGGTCATCGGCTCTATTGATTTCCCTCGTCGTCACGAGGATGATGTCTTGGAGATTGGCTATACCTTGCACCCAGACTATTGGGGTCTAGGTTATGTTCCAGAGGCGGCACGTGCCTTGATTGACCTAGCTTTTAAAGAACTTGATCTTCACAAGATTGAACTGACTTGTTTTGACTACAATCTCCAAAGTCAACGAGTTGCAGAGAAACTTGGCTTTACCCTAGAAGCTCGCATAAGAGACCGCAAAGATGCCCAAGGAAATCGCTGTGATGATTTGAGATACGGCTTGCTGAAGAGTGAGTAGGAGAGTTTTTAATGAGTAAGATATATTCTTGTTTTTATATGCTTTAAGGGAGACATGATGAGAAATAGTCATAATCAAATATTAGATGCTTGGATTACAGTAGAACAATTATCGGAAGGGAATATTGAAAAAAGTGATTCTAAGTATAAGATTTTTCAAGGTGATGATTATCAATCAATATTAAAAGATTTTTTTAAACGTCAAAAATTAAAATCCAGTTCAGGGATTGCTGTTTATTGTGGAATTTTCCCTTTTCGAAAAATTATTGAAGTGTTAAGAGGCAAATACAATTTAAAGGCGACGGAGGAAGAATTGGGAAGAGCTTCTTATAAATTTACTTTTGCTCTATACTTTGATAAAGATTTGAAGTTCTTAGCTGATAAGTTTTTTTTAACCATGAGTGGGCAAATTTTCAAAAATGGGGAATTGCCTAAAGATTTCTTAATAGCAGAAAATGAGCTTCGAGAACAGTTAGGTCAGGCGTTTCTTGATGGAGAGTTCAATGAAGTTTTTAGTAAACTTCTCAAAAAGTATGAGATTTCACCAAGTGATTGCAGATATTATTTTGTTAAGAATTTTGCTGACGAAATAAATTTACATTCATTTTTTCTAAAGGATTTGAAATATGCAAAATCAATTTATAATGAAAATCTCAATCGTTATTTATCAGGATTCGATTCTGTAAGGGTTAATTTGGACGGCAATAAAGAATCATCCTATTTTAATCCCAAAGATTTAGAAACTATACTTGAACCGAAAAATTATCCATTAGGAAGATTTCCTAGTAACCCTGAATATGCTCTTTCCATGATGCAACAAGTAGCTGTAAATTTAGCTTCGAATGCGGATGAAGATGTGAGAAGTGTCAATGGTCCTCCGGGGACTGGTAAAACGACACTTTTAAAAGATATTTTTGCAGATCTGGTAACGGAACAGGCGAGAATTATTAGTGAATTATCGGCTCCTAAGCTTAAAGGGAATCTAGTTTGTCATGACAAACTAGATCTTATTGCAAAATTACCAAAAGAAATTGCAGAAAAAGGAATCGTAGTTGCAAGTTCTAATAATGGTGCTGTTAAAAATATTGTTAATGAATTACCCCAAAGAAAAGAAATTTATCAGAAATTAAATTGGTTAGATGAATTAAAGAAAATTGATTACTTTGCTGAAATCAGTAATGATTTATTGTTAGAAGATGAAGATGTTTCTAACGACAAAAAATATTGGGGATTGTTTTCGATAGAAGGTGGAAAAAAACAGAATAGAGACCGTCTGCAAAATGTTTTAAAAGCAATACGACAAGAGTTGAATTCGGATAAATTTCAATCGAATCCATCAGTATACGAAGAGTTTAAAATTCAATATCAGAAGCTATTTGATAAAAGAGAAAAGATGCAAGATATAGCAGATAAGATTCGATTGCATGTAAAATTGAAAAATGCTTACCAGCAGGTTGAGATAGAGTTTCATCAGGATGATGCCCAAAGACGTTCAGAACTATCTAAAATACGGGATAAACATATTCAATTAGAAAATAGTAAAAAGGAAATAGAATCTGAGCTGTTTGAGCATGAGCGTCTTATTTCTATGTTAAATGTTAACAAACAGATAGCAGCACAAGATGTTGAGTTGATAAAATTACAAGCTCCACGTTTCTTATGGTTAAAAAGACTTTTCACACCATCGAAATTAGATACTTATTTTACGAGATTGAATCAAGCGAATGAAAGTCTAAAAGCAGAACTGAAGAAAGTACATGATGAAAGTCAATATTGCCACGGTTTGCAAAAAGAGATAAAAATGCATGAACTTGAATTAAATCAATTGAGTCAAAGGCAACAGAGGTATAATGAATGGAAATCTAAACAAGAAGATAAATTAATTCGTCATCAGGAAAAAATTTTGAAATTACAATCGGAACTTGCTACATACCCTGTTAAAAAGTTGAATTTTTCTATTCCATATGAAGAACTACAAGTATCAAATTTTTGGTTTGATGATGACTATCGAGAAGAGCAGAGTCGTTTGTTTATTAAAGCACTGGCAGTTAGGAAGCAATTTATATATGACAATAAAAAGCATTTTGAAAAAGCATTATGGATTTGGGAGAAGCCTCAAAACTATTCAATGAGAGATAATGCTAGTGATTTATATAAAGCTGCGTGGAATTGGGTCAATTTCACTGTTCCAGTTATTAGTACAACTTTTGCAAGCTTTAATTCCATGTTTCGGTGTTTGCCTGAAAATAGTATCGGTAATGTATTTATTGATGAAGCGGGTCAGGCATTACCTCAAGCAAGTGTGGGGGCTATTTTTAGAAGTAAGCATATTATGGCTGTTGGGGATCCTTCTCAAATACAACCAGTACAGACTATGGATAAAAATATTTTAGGATTTTTAGCACAGCACCACAAGATAGCCTCTAAATATCTTGTGTCATCAACGCAAGAATTGATGGATTCTGCTAGTAGATATGGTTTTAAAAAACAAGATGGGACATGGATAGGACTTCCTCTCTGGGTTCATCGTCGTTCTAGTGATCCGATGTTCAGTATTTCCAATAAAATTTCTTATGATAATTTAATGGTTCAAGGAAAGGAAGATGCTCGAGGTCTGGGAGAATGGTTTGACGTTGGTGGAGGTGCTAAGGATAAATTTGTTCCTGAGCAAGCTGATTATTTGAAAGAAGAGTTGCAGAAAAGACATGAGGAATTTGATGATATTTATGTCATTACTCCTTTTAAAAATGTATCGGTTCAACTAGCAAAAGAACTAGATAAAATCGGTTTCACAAAGCGGGAGAATGGAAAACCTATAAATGTAGGGACGGTACATACTTTCCAAGGAAAAGAAAATAAGATTGTATATTTTGTGCTTGGAGCAGATAATATGAGTGAGGGGGCTGCTCGCTGGGCTGTCTCTGAACCCAATATTTTAAACGTTGCAGCGACTAGAGCTAAAGAAGAGTTTTATATTATTGGGAATAAATCTCTTTACAAAGCCACACAGAGCCCTATTATAAGAGATACTATTGACATTTTAGATGCTTATCAAAGTAGCTTAGAAATTAACTAGAAAGGACAAACACATGTCTAAAGAACTTTCACCTAAATACAATCCAGCTGAGGTTGAGGCTGGTCGTTACCAAAAATGGCTTGACGAAGATGTTTTCAAGCCTTCAGGCGATAAAAAGGCTAAGCCTTATTCTATCGTCATTCCACCACCAAACGTAACTGGTAAACTCCACCTTGGTCACGCTTGGGACACGACTTTACAGGATATCATCATCCGTCAAAAACGCATGCAAGGTTTTGATACGCTTTGGCTTCCAGGGATGGACCACGCGGGGATTGCCACTCAGGCTAAGGTTGAGGAGCGCTTGCGCGGTGAGGGTATTAGTCGTTACGACTTGGGTCGTGAAAAATTCCTCGATAAAGTCTGGGAATGGAAAGACGAATATGCTACTACCATCAAGGAACAATGGGGCAAGATGGGGCTCTCTGTAGACTACTCTCGCGAGCGTTTCACCCTCGACGAAGGTTTGTCAAAAGCCGTTCGCAAGGTCTTTGTGGACCTTTACAAAAAAGGCTGGATCTACCGTGGTGAATTTATCATCAACTGGGACCCAGCAGCTCGCACAGCCCTTTCTGATATTGAGGTTATCCATAAGGACGTCGAAGGTGCCTTCTACCACATGAACTACATGCTGGAAGATGGCTCACGCGCCCTTGAAGTTGCGACAACTCGTCCTGAGACCATGTTTGGGGACGTTGCCGTTGCAGTCAATCCAGAAGACCCACGCTACAAGGACTTGATTGGTAAAAATGTCATTCTTCCAATCGCTAACAAACTCATCCCAATCGTTGGGGATGAGCACGCAGATCCTGAGTTTGGTACTGGTGTCGTGAAAATCACACCTGCCCACGATCCAAACGACTTCTTGGTTGGTCAACGTCATAACTTGCCACAAGTCAATGTCATGAATGACGACGGAACTATGAATGATTTGGCCTTCGAATTTGCAGGTATGGACCGTTTTGAAGCTCGTAAGGCAGTCGTTGCTAAGTTGGAAGAAATCGGTGCCCTCGTTAAAATCGAAAAACGTGTTCACAGTGTTGGTCATTCAGAGCGTACAGGTGTTGTGGTTGAACCTCGCTTGTCTACGCAATGGTTCGTCAAGATGGACCAATTGGCTAAGAATGCCATTGCCAACCAAGATACAGAAGACAAGGTTGAATTCTACCCACCTCGTTTCAACGATACCTTCCTTCAATGGATGGAAAATGTCCATGACTGGGTAATCTCTCGTCAGCTCTGGTGGGGTCACCAAATCCCTGCTTGGTACAATGCTGAGGGTGAAATGTACGTCGGTGAAGAAGCACCAGAAGGTGACGGATGGACTCAGGACGAAGACGTCTTGGATACTTGGTTCAGTTCTGCCCTCTGGCCATTCTCAACCATGGGCTGGCCTGATGTCGACTCAGAGGATTTCAAACGTTACTTCCCAACGTCAACCTTGGTAACAGGTTACGATATCATCTTCTTCTGGGTGTCTCGTATGATCTTCCAATCCTTGGAATTCACTGGCCGTCAACCATTCCAAAACGTTCTTATCCACGGTCTCATTCGTGACGAGCAAGGACGCAAGATGTCTAAATCTCTCGGTAATGGGATTGACCCAATGGATGTTATCGAGAAATACGGTGCCGATGCCCTTCGTTGGTTCCTTTCAAACGGCTCTGCACCAGGTCAAGACGTGCGCTTCTCTTATGAGAAAATGGATGCCTCATGGAACTTTATTAACAAGATCTGGAACATCTCTCGCTACATCCTTATGAACAATGAAGGCTTGACCCTTGACCAAGCAACGGCCAATGTGGAAAAAGTTGTCAACAAAGAAGCTGGAAATGTTACAGACCGCTGGATTCTCCACAACCTCAATGAAACCATCGGCAAAGCAACTGCTAACTTTGACAAGTTTGAGTTTGGTGTAGCTGGACACATCCTCTACAACTTCATCTGGGACGAGTTTGCGGACTGGTACGTTGAGTTGACCAAGGAAGTCCTTTATAGCGACAACGAAGAAGAGAAAGTCATCACACGTTCAGTTCTCCTTTACACTTTGGATAAGATCCTTCGTCTCCTTCACCCAATCATGCCATTCGTGACAGAGGAAATTTTTGGGCAAATCTCAGAAGGTTCTATCGTTACAGCTGCATACCCAACTGTCAACCCAGCTTTTGAAGACCTTGTGGCTCACACTGGTGTGGAAAGCCTCAAAGACTTGATTCGTGCTGTTCGTAATGCGCGTGCGGAAGTAAACGTTGCACCAAGCAAGCCAATCACTATCCTTGTTAAGACAAGCGATAGCGACTTGGAAGCCTTCTTTAACAGTAATGTCAACTACATCAAACGATTCACAAATCCAGAACACTTGGAAATCGCATCAACCATCCCTGCACCTGAACTCGCAATGTCAAGCGTTATCACAGGAGCAGAAATCTACTTGCCACTGGCAGACCTCCTCAACGTCGAAGAAGAACTGGCTCGTCTCGATAAGGAACTAGCTAAATGGCAAAAAGAACTGGACATGGTCGGTAAGAAGCTCTCTAACGAACGCTTCGTAGCCAATGCCAAACCAGAAGTCGTCCAAAAAGAACGCGACAAACAAGCCGACTACCAAGCCAAATACGACGCGACAGTCGCACGTATTGATGAGATGAAGAAGTTGGTGAAATAAAGAAACACGGTGATGAGCCATGTTTTGATGAATGGAGATACAATGTTAAAAAACGTTACAATAAATAATCTATTTGATAAAGAGGATGTTAATATTGATTTTTCAAAGCGATCTGTAATAATTACTGGAGACAATGGTAATGGTAAAACTACGATTTTGAATATAATCTATAATGTGTTGGTCGGAAATTATTATGCTCTTTATAAAATCAATTTTGAGAAAGCATTTATTAACTTTCAATCGGATTTTAAATATATGAATGAAGTTAAAATTGAGCGAGAGAATAATAATAACTTTAAAAAAATGACTATTACTTATAGATCTAAAAAAGATTCATTAAAAATAAAGATAAATGCTTCAGGTATAAATAGTATTATTTCAGTCGAAAGTATAGAAAGGAATCAAGAAATACTATACAATGAGAAGTATAATGAAAATTTGCTCTATAATGATGATAGTCAAACTATATTGGAATTGTTGGAATCAATTCACGAAAATAAATTTAACACTAAGATAAGAGAAATTAATAAGTCGTTACTATATTTTCCAACATACAGGCGCATAGATTTAGATATTGAATCATACTTTACAAATCTATATGAACCTTCTATGATAAGTTTTTTTACGAGAGATCGTTCACTAACTAAAAAAAAGTTCGGAACCATAGATAGAAGAGTAATTGGTATATCTAATACCGATATTGAAGATATTTTACGAGAATATACGAGAACTATAAATGAAATATCTTCCCAAAGCTTAGATAACCTACTAAAAAACTTTGCTAAGAACAGTATTTTAGGTATAAACAATGAAAAACTTGAGATCCAATTTTCTAATTTTTCAAAAAGATCAAATATATTAGATCAATTGAAAAATATTAATGATAGTTTGGATTTAAGAATATCTGATGAACAACTCACTAATATAGCAAAACAATTTGAAGAAAAACTATTATTTATGAAAAAAATAGGTGAGAATAAACCTAAATCGAAAGAAGAAATGAACGAAGTTATGAATCTGATTCTATCTTTACCGATGATGCAAGTTTTTCAAAATTTACAAGAATTATATAAAAAATTCAGTCAAGAAATGAATTCAGAGTTAGAAAGTTTTGCCTATATTCAAGAAAACTTATTAGACTTTTCTGGTAATAGATTGAATTTAAACAGGACAGAGTTAAATGAATTCAATTTTTCAAAAGTAGGAACTGGTGTAGAAAAATTTAATGATTTTTCTACAGGAGAAAAACAATTAATAACATTTCTAGTATACTCCGCAATTGAACTCCCCAAAGATACACCCTCATTAATAATAATTGATGAACCTGAATTATCACTTCATGTAAAATGGCAACGTAAGCTCCTAAAAAATCTTTTAAAGAAAAATAATATTAAAATTTTATCAGCAACTCACTCTCCGTACATACTTAATAAGTTAGAGGTAGATTCTATGATTGTTAGAAAGCAGGAAGCAAATGAGTGTTAATACAATCAAAATCGGTAGTGCTATCCCTGAAATTATAGAAATTGATGATATTGCAGAAGATTATTTTGGTCTCCCGAAGCCAAAGAAAATTTTAATTGTTGAAGGAGTTACAGATGCGACAGTCCTTGAAAACTATTTAGATTTAGAAAAAATACCTAAAAACTTCTCGATTCGTACAACGATTATGACAAATAAAAATAATCATTCGGGAAAAGATATTGCTTTGGAGTATTTTGATAAAAATAAAGACAATCAAGAAATCGTATTACTTTTAGATAGAGATTATGATTTTATATGTTCAACAGAGAGAACAGATGATGAAATAATGTATTACGATTACTATTCTCTTGAAAATTATTTTTTTGAAGAAAAAGTTCTAAAATTTGCATTAATAACAAATGACGTTCCTAAAGACCAGAGAGATAAAATATTACATTTTATAAATAGTGATAAACAAGAAATATTAAATCCTTTGATTGAATGTTCGAAATTACGTATTTTCAGAAAATATCATAAAGAGAAAAAAACACCTTTCCAATTAAATGAAGAAGAAATAATAAAATTCGCAAACTTTATAAAAAAATTGGACATAAAAGGTTGTATTCAAGGTAAAAATCCAAATTTAGCTGGTTCTAATTTTAAAGATAGATTACACACATATGTAAACCAATCTTTAGAAGATATTGACCCTAAGTTGTACCCACAAATACAGGATTTTATTTCATGTATTAAAATTTCTTATCCTACTACTCTAATAGAGTACTTTAAAACTTTTTTTAATGGTAAAGATTCTTTGAAATTTTTTGTAGAGTTACTATTTTACGAGGAGTTGATTAGTTCACACATTGGGCGTATATCTTCTCGAGATACATTGGAGAGTTATATTTTTCACTCAGACCTATATAAAAATAAAGTTCAGACGATTATAAATCGTTTTTCAGCTTAGTTTTAATTCTAACTATAAAATGATAATGTTTAGAAAGCAGGTAACTACATTACAAATTCTGTAAGTTCGAACCGACCTGATAAGTACAACATTGCAACTTAATTTTTATATATCATCTGGATTGATACCGAAAACCTACCTCACGATGCCATCGGTTGGGTCGCAAAGAAATAAAAGTCTTGCCACTTTCTCCCATTTAACCTTTGACTATTCCGCAAAATTATCGTACAATAAAGAGTACATGATAAAATGAGGTCAGAGTCTGTCTGCTCTGGCGATAGTAGTAAAAATGAGGAGAAACGCTTTGGAATTAGAAGTATTTGCTGGGCAAGAAAAAAGTGAACTATCTATGATTGAGGTAGCGCGTGCTATCTTGGAACTTCGTGGTCGCGATCATGAGATGCATTTTAGTGATCTTGTAAACGAAATTCAAAACTACCTTGGAACATCAAACAGCGATATCCGCGAAGCTTTGCCTTTGTTCTACACAGAGTTGAACTTTGACGGTAGCTTCATCTCACTTGGGGACAACAAATGGGGTCTTCGTTCATGGTATGGTGTAGACGAAATCGACGAAGAAATCATCGCTCTTGAAGAAAGTGATGACGATGAAGTAGCACCAAAAGCTAAGAAAAAACGTGTCAATGCCTTCATGGATGGCGATTCAGATGCCATTGATTACAATGCAGATGATCCAGAAGACGAAGATGCGTACGAAGCAGACCCAGCTCTTTCATATGATGATGAAAATCCAGATGATGAGAAAAATGAAGTGGAAGCTTATGATGCAGAAATCAACGAAATCGCTCCAGATGACTTGGGTGAAGATGTGGATCTCAACGAAGAAGACGACGAGTTTTCTGACGATGATGCTGAAACGAGTGAAGAAGAGTAAAAGACTTCACAGAGGAGATCACCTGATCTCCTTTTTTCTTACTTGAGCGGAGTAGTTGAGCGAGTCATCCGTTGGGATGCTGTCCTATTTTTGGTTTTCTGAAAATAAACTCTCTATTTTCATATTTTACCAATTCGGGTTGACAAATGTTCTGCTTTAAGGTATCATATTGTTCGGGCACCTCTTTTCGAGGTCGGGGCTCCCTAGTTACTAGGGAGCTATTTTTGTTTTTTCAGGAAGTTTTTCTTGAAAAGTCGTGATTCATAAGGGTCTTGTTTTCTATGTCCCCTTGTAGTTAACAAGACCTTGAGCATTTTAGAAAGAGGAATCTATGTCTACGAAATATATTTTTGTAACTGGTGGTGTGGTATCGTCTATTGGGAAAGGGATTGTAGCAGCAAGTCTGGGTCGTCTCTTGAAAAATCGTGGTCTCAAAGTGACTATTCAGAAGTTTGACCCTTATATCAATATCGATCCGGGAACCATGAGTCCTTACCAGCATGGGGAAGTCTTTGTGACAGATGATGGGGCTGAGACAGATTTGGACTTGGGGCACTATGAACGTTTCATCGATATCAATCTCAACAAATATTCCAACGTGACAACTGGGAAAATTTACAGTGAAGTTCTTCGTAAGGAGCGCCGTGGCGAGTACCTTGGCGCAACTGTTCAAGTCATTCCTCATATCACAGATGCTTTGAAAGAGAAAATCAAGCGTGCTGCTGTAACGACAGACTCGGATGTCATTATCACAGAGGTTGGTGGAACTGTTGGGGATATCGAGTCTTTGCCATTTCTAGAGGCCCTTCGTCAGATGAAGGCAGATGTGGGTGCAGATAACGTCATGTACATCCATACAACCTTGCTTCCTTATCTCAAGGCTGCGGGTGAGATGAAGACCAAGCCGACTCAGCATTCTGTAAAAGAATTGCGTGGTTTGGGAATCCAGCCAAATATGTTGGTTATTCGTACAGAGAAACCAGCTGGTCAAGGAATTAAAAATAAACTAGCTCAGTTCTGTGACGTGGCACCAGAAGCTGTTATCGAGTCTTTGGATGTCGAACACCTTTACCAAATTCCATTGAATTTGCAGGCACAAGGTATGGACCAAATTGTCTGTGACCATTTGAAACTAGACGCACCAGCAGCGGATATGACAGAGTGGTCAGCCATGGTGGACAAGGTTATGAACCTCAATAAACAAGTCAAGATTTCCCTTGTTGGTAAGTATGTGGAGTTGCAAGATGCCTACATCTCAGTGGTTGAAGCCTTGAAACACTCTGGTTATGCCAACGACGCAGAAGTGAAGATTAATTGGGTTAACGCCAATGATGTGACAGCAGAGAATGTAGCAGAACTCTTGTCTGATGCGGACGGAATAATCGTACCAGGCGGTTTTGGCCAACGTGGTACGGAAGGGAAAATTCAAGCCATCCGTTATGCGCGTGAGAATGATGTTCCAATGTTGGGAGTCTGCTTGGGAATGCAGTTGACTTGTATCGAGTTTGCTCGTCACGTTTTAGGTCTTGAAGGTGCCAATTCTGCTGAACTTGCACCAGAAACAAAATATCCTATCATTGATATCATGCGTGACCAGGTTGATATTGAGGATATGGGAGGAACCCTTCGTTTGGGACTTTACCCATCTAAGTTGAAACGTGGCTCTAAGGCAGCGGCTGCTTATCACAATCAAGAAGTGGTGCAACGCCGTCACCGTCACCGTTATGAGTTTAACAACGCCTTTCGTGAACAGTTTGAGGCAGCAGGTTTTGTCTTCTCAGGAGTTTCTCCAGACAATCGTTTGGTAGAAATAGTGGAGATACCTGAAAACAAATTCTTTGTAGCGTGTCAGTATCACCCTGAACTTTCCAGCCGTCCAAACCGTCCAGAAGAACTCTACACTGCCTTTGTGACTGCAGCAGTTGAAAATAGTAACTAGTTATCTTCTAATCTCTGAGAGCAATCTCAGAGGTTTTTAATTGCCTTGCTCGTATACGGCTTCCCTATTTGTCCTAGAGCCCTTTTTGTGTTACAATGAATGGTATGAAAGCTAAGAAATTATGGATGACTGGCTTGACTGTGGCTGGTCTAAGTGCCCTTGCTTTAGGGGCTAAAAAAGCAGCAGATAATCACAAGCTCATGAAGACTCAGGAAGAGTTGACCGCTATCGTGCGCGAACTTTTCTCAGATATGGGTGAGATTACGACTCTCTATGTTCAAGTCTACGAAAGTAGCCTAGAGCGACTTGTCGGAGGAGTCATTTTCGAGGATGGCCGTCACTATACCTTTGTCTATGAAAATGAAGACATGGTCTATGAGGAGGAAGTCTTATGATAATTCCTAGTAGTATAGAAGAACTAGCAGGTTTTGTCGAGCAAGATGGCAAGAAGGTCTTCCTTTTTGTGGCAGACTGGTGTGGCGATTGTCGTTATATCTATCCATCCTTGCCAGAGATTGAGGAGACCAATCCAGAGTTCACATTTATTCGAGTGGACCGAGACCAGTATCTGGATCTGGCCAAACTCTGGGATGTGTACGGCATTCCTAGCCTTGTTGTGCTAGAAAAGGACAAGGAAATCGGCCGTTTTGTCAATCGCGACCGTAAAAGCAAGGAAGAAATTAACGACTTTTTAGCAGGACTGAAATAGGAGAAAATGAAAGAATGATTTTTACATATAATAAAGAGCATGTTGGCGATGTCCTTATGGTCATCGTGAAAAACAGCGGAGATGCCAAACTAGACGTGGAGCGCAAAGGCCAAGTAGCCCGTGTTTTCCTCAAAGATAATGGGGAAACAGTAGCTTGGAATATTTTCGAAGTTTCAAGTTTGTTTGAAATTGCAGAGCGTGGTCAAGTCTTTTTGACAGATGAGCAAGTCGCTCGTTTGAACCAAGAATTGCAGGCGGAAGGATTTACAGAAGAAATTATCAATGACAAAGAACCTAAGTTTGTTGTTGGTGAAATTGTCGAGATGGTAGCTCACCCAGATAGTGACCACCTCAACATCTGCCAAGTTGCAGTCGCAAGTGACAAGACAGTGCAAATCGTTGCAGGGGCTCCCAATGCGCGTGTTGGGTTGAAAACCATTGTAGCTCTTCCTGGAGCGATGATGCCAAAAGGCAATCTCATTTTCCCAGGCGAACTTCGCGGTGAAAAGAGTTTTGGCATGATGTGCAGCCCTCGTGAATTGCATTTGCCAAATGCTCCGCAAAAACGTGGTGTTATTGAATTATCAGAAGACCAAGTTGTCGGAACTCCATTTGACCCAGCCAAACACTGGACTGCCTAGGAAATTGTCGGTATTTGATAGATCAGATAGAGGGGGATAAGATGGCAAATAATGTAGTGATTACAGGAGCGACTTCAGGAATCGGTGAAGCGATTGCGCGTGCTTATCTGGAGCAGGGGGCGAATGTCGTTCTAACAGGGCGACGGACAGACAGACTAGAGACCCTCAAGTCAGAGTTTGCAGAAACTTTTCCAAATCAAACAGTTTGGACCTTTGCACTGGATGTCACGGATATGACCATGGTGAAGACTGTCTGCTCCGATATTTTGGAAACGATAGGTCAGATTGATATCTTGGTCAATAACGCTGGACTAGCTCTTGGCTTGACTCCCTATCAAGACTACGAAGAATTGGATATGCTGACCATGTTGGATACCAATGTCAAGGGTTTGATGGCAGTTACTCGCTGTTTCTTACCAGCAATGGTAAAAGTCAATCAGGGTCATATTATCAACATGGGATCGACCGCAGGAATCTATGCCTATGCTGGGGCAGCTGTTTACTCAGCCACCAAGGCAGCAGTTAAGACTTTTTCAGATGGTCTGCGAATTGATACCATTGCAACGGATATCAAGGTGACCACCATTCAACCAGGGATTGTCGAAACAGATTTCTCTACAGTTCGTTTTCATGGTGACAAAGAGCGTGCTGCCACCGTCTATCAGGGAATTGAGGCCTTGCAAGCTCAGGATATTGCAGATACAGTGGTCTATGTGACCAGTCAGCCTCGTCGTGTGCAGATTACAGATATGACCATTATGGCCAATCAACAGGCGACAGGTTTCATGGTTCATAAAAAATAAAAAATTTTCTCGAAAAGTTACAAATTTCTGTAACTTTTTTTGATTCCTTGCGAATAGATAAGTAGGAGGAAGAAAATATGTATAATAAAGTTATCATGATCGGGCGCTTGACGTCTACACCAGAATTGCACAAAACCAACAATGACAAGTCAGTAGCGCGAGCAACTATCGCTGTGAATCGTCGTTACAAAGACCAAAACGGTGAACGTGAAGCTGACTTTGTCAATCTGGTTCTTTGGGGAAAATTGGCTGAAACCTTGGCAAGCTACGCAACTAAAGGTAGTCTTATCTCTGTGGATGGAGAACTTCGTACTCGTCGCTTTGAGAAAAATGGCCAGATGAACTATGTGACTGAAGTCCTTGCCACAGGATTCCAACTTTTGGAAAGCCGCGCCCAACGTGCTATGCGTGAAAATAACGCTGGACAGAATTTGGCAGATTTGGTCTTGGAAGAGGAGGAATTGCCATTTTAATACTCTTCGAAAATCTCTTCAAACCACGTCAGTTTCACCTTGCCGTAGGTATAGGTAACTGACTTGGTCAATCTTATCTACAACCTCAAAACATTGTTTTGAGCTGACTTCGTCAGTTCTATCTACAACCTCAAAGCAGTGCTTTGAGCAACCTGCGGCTAGCTTCCTAGTTTGATCTTTGATTTTCATTGAGTATAAACATTGAAAAGTCTGAGTTGGTCTCAGGCTTTTTATCTTGCCAAAGTCAGACTTTTTTCTTGACTATTTCTGACCAAGTGATACAATAGAACTATGAATTAGCACTCATATATAAAGAGTGCTAATAATATGTAGTTTATCATGGAGGAAAACAGATGTTGAAACCATTAGGAGACCGTGTGGTCTTGAAAATCGAAGAAAAAGAACAAACTGTTGGAGGCTTTGTCCTTGCGGGCTCAGCCCAAGAAAAAACAAAAACAGCCCAAGTTGTAGCTACTGGACAAGGGGTTCGTACCTTGAACGGTGACTTGGTTGCTCCAAGCGTTAAGGCTGGAGACCGTGTCTTAGTTGAAGCCCACGCTGGTATTGATATCAAAGATGGCGATGAGAAGTACATCATCGTTGGCGAAGCTAACATTTTGGCTATCATTGAAGAATAGAAGGAGAAAGTAAGTATGTCAAAAGAAATTAAATTTTCATCTGATGCTCGTTCAGCTATGGTTCGTGGTGTCGATATCCTTGCAGACACTGTTAAAGTAACCTTGGGACCAAAAGGCCGTAATGTCGTTCTTGAAAAATCATTTGGCTCGCCCCTCATCACCAATGACGGTGTGACCATTGCAAAAGAAATCGAGTTGGAAGACCATTTTGAAAATATGGGTGCCAAATTGGTATCAGAAGTAGCTTCAAAAACCAATGATATCGCAGGTGACGGGACAACAACTGCAACTGTCTTGACCCAAGCTATCGTCCGTGAAGGAATCAAGAACGTCACAGCAGGTGCCAATCCAATCGGCATTCGTCGGGGGATTGAAGCAGCGGTTACCGCAGCTGTAGAAGCCTTGAAAAACAATGCTATCCCTGTTGCCAATAAAGAAGCCATCGCTCAGGTTGCCGCTGTATCTTCTCGTTCTGAGAAAGTCGGCGAATACATCTCTGAAGCCATGGAAAAAGTGGGTAAAGACGGTGTTATCACCATTGAAGAGTCACGTGGTATGGAAACAGAGCTTGAAGTCGTGGAAGGAATGCAGTTTGACCGCGGTTACCTTTCACAGTACATGGTGACAGATAGCGAAAAAATGGTGGCTGACCTTGAAAATCCATACATTTTGATTACCGATAAGAAGATTTCAAATATCCAAGAAATCTTGCCACTCCTAGAAAGCATTCTTCAAAGCAACCGTCCTCTCTTGATTATTGCGGATGATGTGGATGGTGAAGCTCTTCCAACTCTTGTATTGAACAAGATTCGTGGAACCTTCAACGTAGTAGCAGTTAAGGCACCTGGTTTTGGTGATCGCCGTAAAGCGATGCTTGAAGATATCGCTATCTTGACAGGTGGAACAGTTATCACAGAAGATCTTGGTCTTGAGTTGAAAGATGCGACTATTGAGGCGCTTGGTCAAGCGGCGAGAGTAACTGTGGACAAAGACAGCACTGTTATCGTAGAAGGTGCTGGAAATCCTGAAGCTATTTCTCACCGTGTTGCAGTTATCAAGTCTCAAATCGAAACCACAACCTCTGAATTTGACCGTGAAAAATTGCAAGAACGCTTGGCAAAATTGTCAGGTGGTGTCGCAGTCATCAAGGTCGGAGCTGCAACTGAAACTGAGTTGAAAGAAATGAAACTCCGCATTGAAGATGCCCTCAACGCTACTCGTGCAGCTGTTGAAGAAGGAATCGTTGCTGGTGGCGGAACAGCTCTTGTAAATGTCATTCCAGCCGTAGCTGATTTGGAATTGACAGGAGATGAAGCGACAGGACGCAATATTGTTCTCCGTGCCTTGGAAGAACCTGTTCGTCAAATCGCTCACAATGCGGGATTCGAAGGTTCTATTGTTATTGACCGCTTGAAGAATGCAGAAGTTGGTACAGGCTTCAACGCAGCAACTGGCGAATGGGTCAACATGATTGAAGAAGGAATCATTGACCCAGTGAAAGTGAGCCGTTCAGCCCTTCAAAATGCAGCATCTGTAGCCAGCTTGATCTTGACAACAGAAGCAGTCGTAGCCAATAAACCGGAACCAGCAGCCCCAGCTCCAGCCATGGATCCAAGCATGATGGGCGGCATGATGTAAAAGTAACTTATAAAAAACACAAAAGGAGGGAAGAACATTCCCTCCTTTTATGGTTTTCTCTTCTAAAATTGATTTGAGCTCTCCTAACTTATATGATAAAATAAGACTAGAAAAAGGAGAAGAACATGATTGATGTAGAAGAAATTCTGAGCAAGATGAATCCCAATCAGAAGATTAATTATGACCGTGTTATGCAAAAAATGGTTCAAGTTTGGGAGAAAAATGAGCAACGTCCCACTATTCTCATGCATGTTTGCTGTGCTCCTTGTAGTACCTACACCCTAGAATACCTGACCAAATACGCGGATGTGACCATCTATTTTGCCAATTCCAATATCCATCCCAAGGCAGAATACCACAAGCGAGCTTACGTCACCAAGAAATTTGTTAATGATTTCAATGAGCGAACAGGAAATACGGTCCAGTATATAGAAGCGCCTTATGAACCCAATGAATACCGGAAGTTAGTCAGAGGACTGGAAGAAGAACCAGAAGGTGGCGATCGTTGCAAGGTTTGTTTTGATTACCGTTTGGATAAAACAGCACAGGTAGCTATGGACTTGGGCTTTGACTACTTTGGTTCAGCTTTGACCATCAGTCCCCATAAGAACTCTCAAACCATCAACAGCATCGGAATCGATGTGCAAAAGATTTACACCACCCACTATCTTCCAAGTGATTTCAAGAAAAATCAAGGCTACAAGCGCTCGGTGGAGATGTGCGAGGAGTATGATATCTATCGTCAATGTTATTGTGGATGCGTCTATGCAGCTCAAGCCCAGAATATTGATCTTGTTCAGGTTAAGAAGGATGCCACAGCTTTCTTGTTGGATAAGGATGTTGAAAAAGACTATTCCCACATCAAGTTTACTGTCACTAAATTAGATATATAGCAATTAACCCAGCTTCTAGGCTGGGTTTTTCAAATAAAAAACCAGAGCTCTCACCCCGGTTTGACAACTTTACCGATTCTTTAGTTCTATGTAGCGTTTGTACCAAATGTTGACATAGGCCTCTGAGAAAGGACCGCGCCCATTGTTGATCCAATCAACAAGGATTTTAACATGCTCTTTCAAAATATAGTCTAAATCATCAGAATACTTCATTTTGCGTTTATGGCGCTCATACTCTTCAACGTCCAAGAGACGCTTTTCACCATCAGTGAAGACCTTGACATCCAAATCATAATCAATGTATTTCAGGGCTTCCTCATCTAGATAGTAGGGGCTGGCCATATTGCAATAGTAGGAAATCCCATTATCACGAATCATGGCAATGATATTAAACCAATATTTTTTGTGAAAGTAAACAATAGCCGGTTCTCGAGTCACCCAACGACGACCGTCACTTTCGGTAACAAGTGTGTGGTCGTTGACGCCGATAATAGCGTTCTCTGTTGTTTTTAGTACCATGGTGTCCCGCCAAGTACGGTGGAGACTCCCATCATGCTTATAACTTTGAATTGTAATAAAGTCGCCTTCTTTTGGAAGTTTCATAACTAACCAACTTTCTACAATTTATAAGTTTATCGTCTACTATTATATCATAAATTGGTCTAATTTTTTTGAATTTTACCTGAAAATGTTAAAGATATTCTCTGAGAGCGCTCGCTATATCCGAAAAATCATAGCCTTTTCTAGCTAAAACTTGAGTTAATCGTTGCTTTAGTTCGTAACCTTCATATTTGCGAGCGTATTTAGCATATTGTTTATCCAGTTCTTTAAAAATGAGCTCTTGAGTCGTTTCTTGGTCGACTTGACTGTCCAAGTCGTCAAAGGTATTCTTAGCATCAGAATAGGAGAAGCCTTTGTTGGTCAAGTTTTGGATAATCTTATCTTGCAAGGCACGAGCGGGAAGCTTTCCCGTGTATTTTTTTAGAAGTTTCTCCGCCACACGTTGAGCAACCTCCGAAAAATCAAAATCCTTTAAAACATCTTCAATAGTTGCTTTGGCAATCCCTTTTTGAGACAGTTTTTGAGCCAGCACATAAGGTCCCTTATCTCCAGAAAGTTGATTGGCATTGATGATAGAGTAGGCATACTGACGATCATTAATCCAGTTATCTTCTTTAAGATTAGCGATAACTTGACTAGTGATTTTTTCATCAAGATCATACTTTTTCAGATACTCACGAACTTCCTTTTCGGTTCGAGCTTTAAATGATAGATGATAGAGGGCGAGATTTTTACCATAAGAGAACTGGGCAAAGTCCTGAATCTCGGTAAGTTCCTCTTTACTAATGACTTTATCTCGAGACAACATAAAACGGACAATGGTATCCTCCGTGATATAAGAAGTTTGCTGTCCATCTAGTTCCATCAAGTAGAGGCGTTTTTTCTTTTCAAGTTTTGTGATTTTCATAGTTCTATTATACCCTAAAATGTGATAAGATAGGGGTATGAATCTGAAAGTCAAACAAAAAATACCTTTAAAAATCAAGCGGATGGGCATCAATGGCGAGGGAATCGGATTTTACCAAAAAACTTTAGTATTTGTGCCTGGAGCCCTCAAAGGAGAAGACATCTATTGTCAAATTACTTCTATTAAACGTAACTTTGTTGAAGCCAAATTACTAAAGGTTAATAAGAAGTCTAAATTTCGAGTCGTACCAGCTTGTACGATTTATAATGAATGTGGTGGTTGCCAAATCATGCACCTCCACTATGATAAACAGTTAGAGTTCAAAACAGATTTGCTCCACCAAGCCCTGAAAAAATTTGCCCCTGCGGGATATGAAAACTATGAAATCCGTCCAACTATCGGAATGCAGGAACCAAAGTACTACCGTGCTAAGCTTCAATTCCAGACTCGGAAATTTAAAAATCAGGTCAAGGCAGGTTTGTATGCGCAAAACTCTCATTATCTCGTAGAGTTGAAAGACTGTTTGGTGCAAGATAAGGAAACCCAAGTGATTGCGAATCGCCTAGCTGAACTTCTTACTTACCACCAAATTCCAATTACAGATGAGAGAAAAACGCTCGGTGTTCGCACGATTATGGTACGAAGAGCAAGAAAAACGGGGCAAGTTCAAATAATCATTGTTACGAATCGTCAGCTTAATTTAACCCAGCTAGTAAAAGACTTAGTTAAAGATTTTCCAGAAGTCGTCACAGTTGCAGTCAATACAAATACAGCGAAAACAAGTGAAATCTATGGTGAAAAGACGGAAATTATCTGGGGCCAAGAGAGCATTCAAGAAGGAGTACTCGACTATGAGTTTTCTCTCTCGCCCCGAGCTTTTTATCAACTTAATCCGGAGCAGACAGAAATTCTCTATAGTGAAGCAATTAAGGCTCTGGATGTCAGCAAAGAAGACCATCTAATCGATGCTTATTGTGGTGTTGGTACGATTGGATTTGCCTTCGCAAAGAAGGTCAAGAGTCTCAGAGGAATGGATATTATTCCGGAAGCCATAGAAGATGCCAAGAGAAATGCTCAAAAAATGGGGTTTGACAATACCCATTACGAAACGGGAACAGCTGAAGAGATTATTCCACGCTGGTATAAAGAAGGCTACCGAGCAGATGCCTTGATAGTCGATCCTCCTCGTACAGGCTTAGATGATAAGTTACTGG
>NZ_KV811115.1:0-486 GCF_001813005.1 Streptococcus sp. HMSC062H02 | reverse complement strand
CCTTAGCTGCTTCCAACTTCGCTTTCAATTCAGCTACTTTAGCTTCCGCTGCCTTGAGTTCTTCCTTCTTACCAGTCTCTGTTGAAGTCTCTTCTGTTGACTTGCCTGTCAAAGCTTTGAGTTCTTTCTCTGCTTGATCAAGTTGAGCTTGAAGAGTTGCTTTGATCTTGTCAAACTGAGCATTTTCAACTTTAAGAGCGATACGGTCTTTGTTGACTTTCAAGACTGAATTGATTTCATCCGTGATTGTAAAACTAGTCAAGTCTGTCTTGATAAGACGACCATATTGATCCTTCTTAGCATTTCCGTTTTCATCTACAGGATCTGTTGGAACCGGTGTAGTAATATCGAATCGGAAGGTATCTAAAGCGTTTGGCAAGTGGTATTCTTTATCAGGTTTAGATCCATCTTCTGGTCCAACAGACTTAGCTGGTTCACCTGGTGTTGGATCAGTTGGTTTTTCTGGGTCACGTGGTTTCACCGTTA
>NZ_KV811114.1:0-212 GCF_001813005.1 Streptococcus sp. HMSC062H02 | reverse complement strand
TCATTTGAAGACTTACTCAATTTATCAATAGCTGCTTGAAGCTTGGTTTGAGCTTCTTTTAGTTTCTTGATTTCATTTTCAAGTTTCTCTTGTTGTTGTTTCTTATCAGCTGGTGCTAATTCTGCTTCTTTCTCTGCTGGTGCTTGAAGTTTAGCCAAGTTTTCTTCAGCTGCTTTCAACTCTACTTCCAAGCTTGCAAGATCTTGACTTGA
>NZ_KV811113.1:0-260 GCF_001813005.1 Streptococcus sp. HMSC062H02 | reverse complement strand
ACCTACTTTTTTACCTTTGTCAAGGACTTTTTTCAGTGAATTTAATTTTTTCTTTTCTTCACTAACTTAACTACTGCTTCTGTTCGTGCAGTGTGGGGAAACATATCGACTGACTGGATATACTGGAGATCATAAACTTTTACCAGTTTAACCAAATCTCGTGCCAAGGTCGAAACATTGCAGGATACATAGACCATTTTTTCTGGGACATAGGTCAGAATGGTATCCAGTAACTTATCATCTAAGCCTGTACGAGGAGG
>NZ_KV811112.1:0-229 GCF_001813005.1 Streptococcus sp. HMSC062H02 | reverse complement strand
AAGTAAAGTGTTTGTTTGCCAATCTTTTGAAGACCTGTCACTGCTTTACCAGTTTGGTCAAAGTAATACCATTCGTTCTTGGCACCTTCTGCAAACTTGCCGACTGCCATTTCTCCTGAGTCGGCATCAAAGTAACGGATGGATTTATCAGCCAAAGTTACTACTTTACCCTTGACTTGCTTACCATCTTGGTCAAAGTAAAGTGTTTGTTTGCCAATCTTTTGAAGAC
>NZ_KV811111.1:0-649 GCF_001813005.1 Streptococcus sp. HMSC062H02 | reverse complement strand
AAGTGAAAGCCAATGGCGGTCAAGCAGTTGAATTGAGCTTCACTGCTAAGATTAAAGCGGGAGCTGATTTGACTCCATATCTAACAGATCGTGGATTCACTGTTCCAAATACGGCTTCTTATGATGCAAACATTCCAAATAGACCAGGGCTACACAAAGATTCGAATAAAGTTCCGGTTATCGTTCCAAAAGAACCAGAACCAGAAATTACGAAGAAAATCAACCGTACCTTGGACCACTTGGATGTCGAATACGATGCACCTTACATGTACAATGTCAATACAGCTTTACCAAAAGATATTGATAAGTACAAAGAGTTCACCGTAACAGATACACTTGAATCTGTTTTGGCAATCCCTGATACGCCAGTAGCCTATGTGGACGGTCGTGATGCAAATGGAGCTCTTGAAACAAGTGTTGAAGGAAACACTGTCACTGTAAAAGTGAAAGATTTCGCTCGACTAAAAGGCTTCAAAGAGATTCAATTGTACATCCCAGCTAAACTCAAAGCGCATAGCGATTTGACTCCTTATAAGGATCAATTGGTACCAAACAAAGCAAGTGTTAACTTCAAGGATGCCAATGGTCAATCTGGCAGCAAGGAATCAAAACCGGTAACGGTGAAACCACGTGACCCAGAAAAACCAAC
>NZ_KV811110.1:0-55315 GCF_001813005.1 Streptococcus sp. HMSC062H02 | reverse complement strand
GGGTAACAGTACTCGAGTTTTTGAACTTCAACTTTTTCATTACGACCACCGATTTTTTGAGTTGAAAATTCACCTGTCTTGAAGACACCCGTCAATTCAGGAACTGTAACTTCTTCGTTTACAGGTTTATAATCAGCTGGCGGATCAACTTCATCCTCTTCATTCGTTTCAGGAGCACGAGCTTCCTTACTCAAATCATAGTCGAAATTGTTATTACCTGGATTGAAGACACTATCGGGTACATAGATTGTGACATTGTCACCTTCTTGATTGATTCGACCACGAATTTGTTTTGATGGATCTGTGACTTTTTCAACAACTGTTTTACCATTGATTCGAACAGCATCAACCTTATATCCAGGTGTAACAGTGAACTCACCCTTGATGTCTTCCTTAATCAACGCAGCTCCAACAGATTCTAGAACTCGACTTGAGAACTTATTGATATCACTTTGTTCATTAACATAGAAAGAAACGTTCTTACCATTAATATTTTTTGCTGGAGAAGCCATCCCCTCTAATGCTTCATGGAAGATATCTTGAACTGAACGGTTGTCACCGATATCAAAGTATTTTGAATAACCTTCTTTATATGTGTCATAATACTGAGCTTTAGAGTTTGCAAAGATTGATACGTCTTCCCAGAAACCTACTACTACAGTTCCTTCGGAACCAACAACATTTTGAAGTCTTGTAGATGCTTCCTTAACCTCTTTCACTCGCCCTAAAACGTTTTGAGATGCTTCAGTTAGCTCATCAAAATTCCAAGCACGTGTAAGAATATTGTTGCGATAGTCGCTGTACTCTAGACGAACCTTACCATCCGGGTCACGTTTCCCGTTGGCAACTCCATCCGTAATCAAAAGGAAGATGGTCTTACGACCGTTAGCCATATTCCCTTTTCTTTGATTATATTGAGCAATGACATCGTCAATAGCTGGTACTGTAGGGGTTCCTCCTGCCACCTTAATATTATCAATGAATTGATGGATATCATTTTGATCTGAAGACAAGTTGCTAGACTTGTATTTGTAATCATAATCAGGTCCCCAACTACCATAAGTATCTTTACGACCTGTAAAATCATTATTGTAGTAATAGTTGTATCCATCCGCACCTTGGAAGGTTGCCATCATAACTCGGTCTGATGTATCCGGGTTATCAGTCTTAACCAAACGAGGATTATTCTCATCATAATTTTCTTCACTGACAAATGTTGTCAATGTTTTTAAGGCATTTTGGACATTAGGAATGGTGTTCTTGAACGATCCACTCGCATCCTGAAGGATAACTAAGTCGACCGGTTTACGTGGAACTGTCCACTTTGTTTTGTCCGATTTCTTTATCTTACGATAACATCCATTCTGGATAATTTCCGTATTATCTCCTACTCGAATTACCTCAGTTTCATCAGCCGCACCACGACCGAAACGTAAACTAGCTAATCCTAATGGCACAGAGAGAAACAGAATCGTAAACAGAATGGAGACCTTTTTAATGAAATCTCTCATAATTTTCTCTGAAATCCTATTGCGATTTCTTCTTCCTCCTTTTTCCGAAATGAATGTATGTTAGTTTAGCAGTTCTTGTAACTCTTTCGAGAAATTTTCAGCAGTGGTATGATTTACTAATACATTCTTTACCTGTTGCTGTTTTGTCACAAGATACATACTTGGTATGGTTTGAACCTATAAAAGATCGGTTGCGGACTGATCTTCGTCATAATAATACGGGAAAGTATATCCTTTTTCTTTGATATACTGATCAGCAGTTTCCTTTGTTTCTTTTCCTGGTTCGTTCATATTCAGAAGAACAAAATGAATTTGATCTCCATACTTTTCATACATCTGCTGAACAATGGGTAGTTGTTTCTGGCAATGCGGACACCAACTAGCCCATTCGACAACTAATATAGGTTTATCATACAGTTCCGAGATAGCAATCAATTTTCCATCTTGAGAGGTCATTTTAAATTCTGGAAGTTGTTGACCTTTTAAACTCAAAGCTGAATTGTTCTCATCGCTTGAAGTCGATTGCGAAACTGAAGACGTTCCTATATCTCCATCCTTAGTGGGTCTAGTGAAATAAATTAAACCCACCGCTAAAGCTATGATGACTCCTACTGCTAAAAATGGAAGCCACCACTTGTCTTTTTTCATAATATCTCCTTTCTATTAAGATGTGAAAGCGAGTTAGGTACTTTCAAATTTTGGACATAAGCCCACTCTAACCCAAATATCATTTTATCATTTTGAAATCTTTATTTCAATAAAATTTATCGTAATTTTTCCTATTAATTGCTAAGGAAATTAAGAAAAAATAAAATTTATAATAAGTTAACTTAAATGTGGAGGTTTCAGCACTAATATTTCTAGAATTTTACCAACATCAGATTAGAATCATCATTATTCTGTATATAATAAATTAGCCATACAACTTTTTATACAGGGCAACTTAAAAGCAGTTCGCATCTGAACTGCTCTTTTTTGCTATTCTGTCTCTTGGTTCTTTTCTTCAACCTTAACTGGAGCGGGTTCATAAGCTCGAATAATCTGAGCGACAACCGGATGGCGAACCACATCCTTAGCTGAAAAATGAACAAAGTCGATTTGGTGAATGTTCTTGAGCTTTTCTTGAGCATCAATCAAACCGGACTTAACATTACGTGGCAGGTCAATCTGACTGATATCCCCATTGACAATCATCTTCGAATTAAAGCCTAAACGAGTCAAGAACATCTTCATCTGCATGATAGTCGTATTTTGCGCCTCATCGAGAATGACAAAGGCATCATCCAAGGTCCGTCCACGCATGTAGGCGAGGGGCGCGATTTCGATAATTTCACGCTCCATGAGACGGGTCGTTTGGTCTTTCCCGAGAATCTGATACAAGGCATCATAAACTGGTCGAAGATAAGGATCGACCTTCTCCTTAAGATCACCCGGAAGAAATCCTAGACTCTCGCCTGCTTCCACTGCCGGACGAGTAAGGATAATCCGCTTGACTTGCCCACGTTTAAGGGCAGTTACTGCCAAAGTCACTGCAAGAAAGGTCTTCCCTGTCCCTGCAGGTCCGATTCCAAAGGTCACATCATGCTGTTTGACACTGTCCACATAAAGCTTTTGACCCAAGGTTTTGACACGGATAGGCTTCCCAGTATTATCCTTGATAATTTCTTCTTCGTAAAGGGCGACAAACTTGTCAATTTCATCGTTTTTGACCATGCTAATCGCAGTCACCACATCTGGCGTGCCAACGGTCATTCCACGATTTACCAAGACCATCAAAGCCTGAATAACCTGACGGGCTTCCTCACAGGCAGCTTCTTCTCCCAAAACCTGCACAATCTCCGTACGGGCATGAATCACCACATCGAGCTCTTCTTCCATCAAACGAAGATGGCGCTCATTGGAACCAAAAAGATGGAACAAGTCATCTGGGTGACTTAGTTGAATGTCTATTGAATGTTCCTTCAAATAAAGAACCTCTCTAATCCGTTTATTTCTTTATATTATAGCAAAGAGAACAATAAAATACTAGCCTCATCTCATTGTCTCTAGTGTTCTAAGTATTCTTGCCAGATAGCGTCAAAGTCACCTAGGTTAAAAGAGAAACTGGCATGCTCCTCCAGAAAGCGACTCACCTCATCAAAATCATCTGTATGTTTTGGAAAAGCTGACTCTTCAAAAGCGAGGTCTGCCAAGATGGCTTTAGGGCTATTACTTTTAGGATTGCGCTCGGTCATGAGCCAAGTGTAAAATGATTTTCTCAATTCTTTCTCCTATCAAGAGTTTTTTAATGACACTTTTCTGATTCTTGAAAATTACTGGACTTAGCCTCTGAAACGTAGTGGTTTATAAAATCTGTTTTAGCATCTGTATAGGCGTCTCGATTGTGTTCAAATTTTTTCCACAAACTTAGTTTTAATTCCTGATACGCTTGGGCAATATCTGGATGCTGGCAGAGATAATCTCTAAAATAAATCTCGTCATGATCTCCCGTCATTCGCAAATGTAAATGAAAAACTTTCTCAGCAAATCCCTGCTCTGTATATCCTTTATTTAGCGAAATCCTGTTAGGACTCTCCGACATCACTAGCCACCCATTCTTCACCAATAAATCCCTAACTCTTGCTAAATCCTCTATTTTACCTACTTCTAACAGAATATCAACGATATTTTTGGCCCAAATATTAGGGATAGCAGTGCTACCGATATGTTCTATTCTTTTAATAACATTTGCACCCAATATTTTTTTCAGGCTTGCTTTTTCCGATTCATACCAGTCTTTCCACTCTGGCTTGTGCTCTACTAAAAAAATCGGAAAAAGTTGCCAGAGTTCCTCTAAACTCATTTCTTCAAGTTTCTTTATCATGTCTATAAGGCCTAAATCAACTCTGTCCCAAACTGATCTTGCTTGATTTTGCCAGCCTTCATCAAGCCACCGAGTGCTTTCTTGAACTGACCTTTAGAAATACCAAAGGTTGCTTTGATATCATCAGGAGATGACTTATCATTTAAAGTCATGAAACCGCCATTGCTTTCCAAGTAAGTCAGAATCATTTGTGCATCATTTTCCAACATCTCAAAAGAACGCGGTTTGAGAGAAAGATTAAGAGTGCGGTCAACCTCTCGGAAACCAATGACACGCGCATCTAACACTTGCCCTAAACGTGGCTCTGCATAGCGCTCACTTGGGTGAATGAAACCAAGCATGTTATTCTCTGGCAGATAGACAAAGGTCCCTGACAGCTTGAGGCGGTAAACAATGGCTGGCCAGTTTTGGTTCTGCATATTGTTGTAGGCAGGACGAGCCAGACGTTGGAAGTCTTCTTGATAAGCCAAGAGTCCCCAGATTCGGTCTTTCTTGTCCACTTCAAGACGGATGTAGAGTTTGTCACCTTTCTTAGGCCAGAGTTCCTTGAGCTCAGGGAGGATATCGAGTGACACAACGATTTCCTTATCAGGTAGACCGGTATCGACAAAGACACCCAAGTCCTTACGAACTTCTGTTACGGTTCCCCAACCAAATTGGTCCTGAGTGGCAGTCACTTCTAAGGTTGTCAGACGGAGTTTTTGCTTCATATCCGTGTAGGCAAATCCTTTGACCGTATCCCCTACTGTATGTTGGCCTTCTTCCTTGGCAAGGGCGTAAGTCTGACCATCCTTTTGCACAAAGTAAAAACGGTCATTTTCATCGATGATGAGTCCAACGATAAAACTTGCAAGATTTGTATTCATATTTCCTTCTTTCGAATAAAACTCAGCCAGCAATGCCAACTGAGTTTTCTGTTTATTTTTAGACTTCCAAGATTTCTTTTTCTTTATTGGCAGTCATGTCGTCGATGTGTTTCACAGCGTCGTCTGTTACTTTTTGAATATCTTTTTCAAGGGTCTTCAATTCGTCTTCAGTGATTTCTTTTGCTTTTTCTTGCTTTTTAGCTTCGTCCATAGCGTCGCGGCGGATGTTGCGGACAGCCACTTTAGCATTTTCACCGACCTTCTTCACTTCTTTAGCAAGGTCACGACGAGTCTCTTCTGTAAGAGCTGGGATAACCAAGCGGATCACAGAACCGTCATTAGCTGGTGTGATACCAAGGTCAGAAGCGTTCAAGGCACGTTCGATGTCCTTCAATGAAGACTTGTCAAATGGTGTGACCAACAAAACACGCGCTTCTGGAATAGTAATTGAAGCGATTTGGTTAAGAGGAGTTTCAACTCCATAGTATTCTACGTGGATACGGTCTAGCAAGCTTGCGTTGGCACGACCGGCACGGATACCTCCAAATTCACGAGCAAGTGATTGGTGAGACTGGGTCATTCTCTCTTTAGCTTTTTCTACAATTGCATTAGCCATAATTTTCTTATTCCTTTTCTTCGATATTGTTTGAAACTGTTGTTCCGATATTTTCACCAAATACGACACGTTTGATGTTGCCTGGTTGGTTCATGTTAAAGACAACCAAGTCAATGTCGTTATCCATAGAGAGGGTTGAAGCAGTTGAGTCCATGATACGAAGACCTTTATTGATAACATCACGGTGGGTCAATTCTTCAAACTTAACGGCTGTCTTGTCTTTCTTAGGATCGGCATTGTAAACACCGTCTACCCCATTTTTAGCCATCAGAATGGCATCCGCTTCGATTTCAGCTGCACGAAGGGCTGCTGTTGTATCTGTTGAGAAGTAAGGTGAACCAATCCCAGCACCAAAGATAACGATACGGCCTTTTTCAAGGTGGCGAAGGGCACGTCCACGTACATAAGGTTCTGCCACTTGTTGCATCGCAATGGCTGTTTGTACACGCGTATCGACACCAACTTGTTGCAATGAATCTGCCATTACAAGAGCATTCATCACGGTCCCAAGCATTCCAGTGTAATCGGCCTGAACGCGGTCCATTCCTGCTTCTGCAGCAGGTTCACCACGCCAGAGATTTCCTCCACCAATAACAAGGGCAATTTCGATACCTAAGCTATGAACTTCTTGAATCTCTTTTGCGATTGTTTGAACTGTTTGGATATCAATCCCTACGCCACGTTCACCGGCAAGGGCTTCACCTGATAACTTGATTAAAATACGTTTATACTTGGGATTCGCCATTTTTACTCTCCTTTTTTTATCCTACCTATTTTATCACAATTTCTAAGATTTTTATAGTATCATGAGCAATTCTTTCAAAAAAATTAGACAGTTAAAAATTCCTCTAAGTCGGTAAGGGCGCGCTCTGCAATTTTTTCATAACGAGCTTTTTTATCACGGATACGCTCGCCTTCCAATTCCTTGATAATCCCAAAATTGACATTCATTGGTTGGAAATGTTTGCTGTCCGCATGGGTGATGTAATGAGCTAGACTTCCAATCGCTGTGGTCTCTGGGAAGATAGCTTCACTTTCACCCTTGAAGAGTCGAGCCGCATTAATACCTGCAACTAATCCTGAAGCTGCTGACTCAACATAGCCTTCTACACCCGTCATCTGACCAGCAAAGAAAAGGTTTGGTTGTTTCTTAGAACGATAGGTTTGCTCAAGAAGATTTGGTGAATCCATATAAGAATTGCGGTGCATGACCCCATAACGAACAAACTCCGCATTTTCAAGGCCTGGAATCATTTGGAAAACACGCTTTTGCTCTCCCCATTTGAGATGGGTCTGGAAACCGACAATATTGTAGAGGCTACCAGCCGCATTATCCTGACGGAGCTGGACAACCGCATACGGTGTTTTGAATTCTCCATCTCGAGGGCCTGTGTAGTCATCTGGGTATTCCAGACCGACTGGTTTCATGGGACCATAAAGCATGGTTTTAATGCCACGCTTTGCCATAACCTCGATAGGCATACATCCTTCAAAGTACTTTTCTTTTTCAAAAGAATTGAGCGGTGCTTCCTCCGCATTGACCAAGGCCTCATGGAAATCCATAAACTCTTGTTTAGTCATAGGAGCATTGAGGTAGGCCGCCTCTCCCTTGTCATAACGAGACTTGAGATAGACCTTACTCATATCGATGGTGTTTACATCGATAATCGGCGCTGCCGCGTCGTAGAAATAAAAACCATCGCCGTCATTAAGGGCATGAATCTTTTCAGCTAGAGCGTCGCTGGTCAAAGGACCAGTAGCGACAACTGTAATTACATCAGTCGGCAATTCTGTAATTTCATCACGAACCACCTCAATTAAGGGATGATTAGCTACTTTCTCAGTCACCATCTTTGAGAAACCATCGCGGTCCACCGCAAGGGCACCACCTGCAGGAACACGTGTAGCCTCAGCAGATTCCAAGATGACCGAACCCAAGCGACGCATTTCTTCCTTGAGGAGCCCAACTGCATTGGTCAAAGCATCCCCACGTAATGAATTGGAACAAACCAATTCAGCAAAATTGTCTGTTTTGTGCTGAGGTGTTGACTTGACCCCACGCATTTCATAGAGCTTAACTGGAATACCACGTTCTGCGATTTGGTAGGCTGCTTCAGAACCTGCCAAACCTGCTCCGATAACATTGATATAAGATTGAGACACGACACTAATACCTCTTTGAGTGGAAACTAAGTCCAAATAAAAACAAGCTACTAGACTATTTGACACCCACAAATCTTTCTAATTTTTCTTTTACTAGTATAACAAAAAAAGGGAAGAAGGCAAACTTCCCTGTTTAGTCGTTGGATTGTTTCTCTTCCCAATCGTGGTAGGCAGCATAGAGTTGGCTTTTATTCCACTGGTAGAGTTTCGCAACTTCCTTTATGGCTTGATTTTTCTTCATACCTTGCTGGATACGAGATTGGATTTCTGAAAACAAGTCCTCCTCGTCCTTTTCCTCCACATCCTGACTGGCACCTTCAACGATGAGAAGGCATTCGCCCTTGAGTGGCGTTTCAGCGATGCTTTCTAGCAGCTCTGAAATCTTTCCTCGTTGGTATTCTTCATAGATTTTAGTCAATTCCCTGACCAAGACTACCGAGCGGTCACCGTAGACTTCTAGCATATTTTCCAATGTATCTGCCACACGATGAGGTGATTCATAGAAAATTTGTGTTTCAGGATAGTCTTTTTTTGAGTCGAAAAATTGCTTTTGCTGGCCTGATTTTCTTGGTAAAAAGCCGTAAAAAATATGTGGTTGCGGCGCTAGGCCACTGGCAATCAAGGCAGAAATCCCTGCAGAGGCACCCGGAACGGTAACAACTGCGATTTCTTCCTCAATAGCTGCCTTGACCAAATCATGACCAGGGTCCGAGATACTAGGCAGACCCGCATCGGATACCTGAGCAATACTTTGCCCTGCTTTCAGAAAACCAATCAAATCAGGAATCTTTTCCTTGGCATTATGCTCATGAAAACTAATCTGCTTGGTCGAAATGTCAAAATGCTTGAGCAAAAGACCGGTATTGCGCGTGTCCTCAGCCGCAATCCAGTCCACCTCTTTTAGAGTCTGGATGGCACGAAAGGTCATGTCATCTAGATTGCCAATCGGCGTTGCTACTAGGTAAAGTTTGCCATAGGTAGTTTGTCCCTTAAAACTTTTTTGAATCTGCATGCTTACTCCCTGTATAACAACTCGTCACAGAACATACATTCTTCGTCCTGTTCTCGACGTTGTCCATAAAAATCATTACATACGTGAAACCCGTCTTTATAGATTCGGCGGACACTTTCACGAACATGCTTGGCCTTAACGGGTGTATCTGCTTCCACCTCGCCTAAGCGTTCGCGCAACTTACTATTTTCCAATCGAAGAGCTGTATTTTCCTCTACCAGGCTCTTAAGATTTTTCTTGATGGCTTCCACATCGGCCAAGGTCACCAGTAACTGTTGGGAAAAATCATCCAGCGCATCAAATAATTCTTTCTTATCCATAAACCAGCCCTTTCCTTTCTATATCGTTCATTTTTAATACTCAATGAAAATCAAAGAGCAAACTAGGAAACTAGCCGCAGGCTGTACTTGAGTACGGCAAGGCGACGTTGACGTGGTTTGAATTTGATTTTCGAAGAGTATGAGTTTATATTTCTTTCAAAACCAGATATTCCATGGCATTTTGAAAGCTGACATTAGCCTGCCACATTTTTCTAGCTTCTAGTAAATCTTGTAAAATCTGTCGAATCCTTACTTGCAAGAGGTCCTGTCCACAGAGAACTTCGAGGATTCGCAAGACCTGGTCTTGTTTCTCCTTGTCATCTGCCAAGCTAGCCAATTTAGCAACTTGCAAATAACTCTCTTTTTTCTTGGCTACTAACCAAGTTAGTAAGCGCTCGCTTTCATCAACTATAGTCCAAAAACTTGCCTGATTAGCCAACTTTTCAGCTTCAGCTCTCGATTGACTAAACTGGGCTAAGAGAGTTGCTTTTTTCTTGACTAGACCTGCTTGTTCTAATTGATGGATGAGCTTTTCTTCTTGCTTTTTAAAGTGAAAAATCTGGGTCCGACTACGGATTGTCGGCAAGATTTTTTCCTCATCACTAGTTAAGAAGAAAATGTAAACTTCACTCTGAGGTTCTTCGATGACCTTGAGCAGAGAGTTGGCTGCATTGGGATGCATTTTCTCCGCCTGCACGATGATAAAGACCTGTTGCTGGCTTTCAATCCCTGCTTGGGAAAACTGAGCCACCAATTCTCGAATCCGTTCTGTCTTAATGACCTGATTGACCGGCTTAATCAAAGTGACATCGGGAAATTCTTCCTGCTCAATCAGCTTGCAGTTCCGGCATTTCTCACATGGTAAAACGCCTGCCTTATCCCTACAAAAGAGGCTCTTAGCCAAAAACTGCGCCATTTCCAAGCTTCCAAAGAAACCTGAAAAAAGGTAGGCATGATTGAGCTGGTTTTGTTCTAGAATACGGACAAAGTGGTCAAACTGCTCTGGTTGCCAAGCCTTTAGTTGATCTTGTTTCATTTAGCCAAGCCCATTCTGTCAAACAAGACAGCCTTGGTAATTTCCACAACTTGCTCCAAAGGAAGACTGGCATCAATCTTGACAATGCGATTTCCTTCTTTTTCCAGAAGAGAAAGGTAGCCTTGACGGACTTTCTTGTGCAAGTCCAAACCTTCCAAGTCCAAACGATTGACCTCCCGATCACTATTGGCAGCAATGCGAGCAAGCCCCTCTTCCACCTCAATGTCAAAATAAAGTGTCAAATCAGGTTTGAGGCCATCTGTCGCAAAGTGATTGAGCCAATCAATGGCATCAATATCCAAGCCACGGCCAAATCCCTGATAAGCAACGGAACTATCGATGAAACGGTCCATAATGACCAACTTACCAGCTTCAAGAGCAGGCAGAACTTTTTCCACCAAGTGCTGTCTGCGACTTGCGATATAGAGAAGGAGCTCTGTTTTAGGATCCATTTGAGTATGACTTGGGTCCAAAATCACTTGACGAATCTTCTCCCCAATCAAAACTCCACCTGGCTCACGGGTCGTCAGCACCTCTACTCCTTTTTCCTCTAAAATGGGGAGTAGAGCCTCTAAAACACTGGTCTTTCCTGCTCCCTCTGGTCCCTCAAGAGAGACTAAAAATCCTTTTGACATGTCTAACTCATTTCTTTTTTTCTACCTTCTATTCTATCAAAAAAATAGGTTTTTGTGACAATCTTTTTGCGTCTTCTCTATTCAATCGACCATAAAAAGAGGTTGGGAGTCATCCAACCTCTTATTTACCTAGTTCTTGTGTTCGTTTATAGGCTTGATGAACTGCGGCCATGACTGTACCTCTAAAGGCATGTTCTTCCAGACTTGCTACACCAGCGATAGTCGAACCTCCTGGGCTGCAAACTTGGTCTTTCAATACTCCAGGATGTTGTTGGCTTTCGAGGACCATTTGTCCAGCTCCGACTACTGTTTGGGCTGCCATTTTCAAAGCCCTTTCTCTTGGCAATCCTGACTGAACACCTGCATCTGCCAAAGCCTCGATAAAGAGGTAGACAAAGGCTGGCCCACAACCTGCAAGACCTGTCGCCGCATCAATTAAGTCATCCCCAAGCTCAACCAATAGACCCGCATTGGATAAAAGCTGACAAAAGAGTTCACCGTCCTCAGCAAGACAGTTTGCTGACATGGCATAACTAATCACCCCTTGACCGATAGCCACTGGAGTATTGGGCATGATGCGAATGATACGATGTTGACTTGGGATAAGACTAGCTAGTTTTTCCAAGGTCAATCCAGCCGCCATGGAAATCAAAAGAAGACTCTCTCGTTTTTCAAGGATAGACTGGTATTGAGCAAGGATTTCAGAAAACTGAGCAGGCTTAACTCCTAGAAAGATCACATCTGCTTCTGCAAAAATTTCTTCATTACTGGAAGCCTGGCCACCGAAATTGGCGATGAAAGCATCTACTTTTGCTTGACTGCGATTGGCAAGGAGAATCTGTTCACCCGTCTTGGCCTGCAAGACAGCCTTGGCCAAACTAGCTCCCATATTTCCCAAACCGATAAATCCAATTTTCATCTCTTACTCCCTTATCTGTCCGTCACCAGTAACCACATACTTGTAGCTAGTTAATTCCTTCAAGCCCATTGGACCACGCGCGTGCAGTTTCTGAGTCGAAATCCCCATTTCACATCCAAGACCAAATTGACCTCCATCAGTGAAACGCGTTGAAGCATTGACATAAACCGCTGCAGAGTCAACTTGATTTGTAAAGTAAGCCGCAGCTTCAGCATTTTCTGTCACAATGGCGTCCGAATGATGGGTACTGTGGGCTTCAATATGCGCAACCGCTTCTTCTAAACTACCCACAATCTTAACCGCTAGGACATAGTCTAAAAACTCAGTGTCAAAGTCTTGGGCCTCAGCTGCTCGACCTGAAAGAAACTGACTTGCTTTCTCATCCAAGCGGAATTGAATCGGTTCCAGCCCATCTTCTTTCCGACTTGTAACCAGCACTTTCTCCAAGCGAGGAAGGAAGCTTGCTGCCTTGTCTTCATGAACCAGCAAAACCTCCATAGCATTGCAGACAGAAGGACGACTGGTTTTAGCATTATTGATAATAGAGAGAGCCTTGTCTTCATCAGCATCCTTATCCACATAGACATGGACAATACCAGTTCCTGTCTCGATAACAGGTACGACAGCATTTTCAACCACAGCATTGATCAAACCAGCACCTCCACGAGGTATGAGAAGGTCTAGATAGCCCTTGGCCTTCATCATAGCATAGCTACTTTCACGGCTGGTGTCTTCCACTAGTTGAATCACATTTGGATGAATGGTAGTCGTCTCCAAGCCCTTCTTCAAAGCTGTGACAATAGCATGAGCAGTTTGGTAGGCATCCTTACCACTACGAAGAACGACCGCATTGCCACTTTTGAGAGCCAAAGCAGCCGCATCAGATGTCACATTTGGACGACTTTCGTAGATAATCCCAATAACTCCCATGGCCACACGCTTCTTGGTAATAACCAAACCATTTTCAAGATGATTGGTTTCTAAAACTTCACCGATTGGATCTGGTAAAGCAACCACTTCACGAATCCCTCTTGCCATCGTTTCTATACGTCCTTCATCCAAATAAAGACGGTCTAGCATAACATCTGAGATTTTCCCCTTGGCCGCTGCCATATCCAGGGCATTGGCCGCTAAAATCTCCTCAGTAGCAGCCACTAAGTGATCAGCCATAGCTAGCAAGGCTTGGTTTTTCACTGCTTCACTAGCAGTATTGATTGATTTCTTAACAGCCTGTACCTGTTCAAATTGTTCTTGTGTACTTACCATCGTTCACCTCTAAAATTCTGTAAAGAGTAGCTGGATTTCAGGAGTGATGGAAATCCAGTCATCACGGTGAATCAAGACTCCCTTAGCTTTTTGAGAACGGAGCATATCTTCTAGAGCTGAGACGCCAAATTGGACACGTCCCTTTCCAAGAGATTGACCTGTTTCTTTATCTGCTACTGTGACAATATCGTGATAAGAGAAGTTTCCTTCCACTTCTACCACACCCGATAAAAGGAGACTTTTCCCGTTTTTTGAAAGTGCCTCTGCAGCCCCACCATCTACCCAAATCGTTCCCTGACTTTGAGCATAGAAGGCCAGCCATTGTTTCTGAGTACGAAGTCCCTTCTCTTGCGCAACAAAGTAAGAACCATCCTTTGTATCCTCTACTGCCTCAATCAAGGCAGCTGATTTCAAGGAGGAGCAAATATAGACTGGCACTCCTGACTCCGTCGCAATAGTTGCAGCTTTGATTTTTGTCAGCATACCCCCAGTACCATTAGACGAACCTGCTCCACCAGCCATATCAATAATCTCACGATTGATAGTCTCGATTTTCTCCAAACGTTTGGCTGTTGGATCTGAGTTGGGATTTCCAGTATAGAGACCGTCCACATCTGTCAAGAGAACCAAAAGGTCTGCTTGAACCATAGCCGCTACCTGGGCACTCAGAGTATCATTGTCCCCCACCTTGAGCTCATCAATAACGACACTGTCATTCTCATTGATGATAGGAATGGCACCACGATGAAGCAATACAGACAAGGCCTGATGGGCATTCTTATATCGACGCTTATCTACAAAATCATCCTGTGTCAGCAAAATTTGCGCAGAGACTATTTGACGCATGAGGAGGTTGGTTGTGTATTCTTCTAGTAGCAAACCTTGTCCTACTGCAGCCGAAGCCTGCTTATCTGCAATCTTGGTCGGACGTTTTTTAAAGCCCAAAGCTCCAAACCCTGCCGCTACTGCACCAGATGAAACCAAAATCAACTCATGTCCAGCTTCATGCAACATAGCTAATTGTTGGGTAATTGCCTTTACTTTACTTCTTGATAAACTCCCGTCTTCATTTGTCAAGGACGAAGTCCCCACCTTAAAGACGATTCGTTTGTACTTCATATTCTCACTCCGATTCTTCATATTTATCCATTATAACATGAATGTTTTAAAATAGAAAAGACTTGAAATGAAAAAGGTTGAGACAGCAATCTCAACTCTTTTATCTATTCTCAGTTTTACGCAACCTTTCCAGCGTTTCTTTAAAAATCTCTGGAATATCTGCTGTGAATTCCATGGTTTCACCTGTTCTCGGATGGGTAAAACCTAGAGTTTTAGCATGGAGGAATTGCCCATGTCCTTTCAAGGTTTTGCGTGGACCATAGACCTCGTCCCCAGCGACTGGATGACCGATATAAGCCATATGGACACGGATTTGGTGGGTACGCCCTGTTTCCAGTTGCAACTCTAACAAACTATAGTCTCCAAAGCGTTCCAAGACCTGAAAACGAGTCACAGCTGGCTTCCCTTTAGCAGTTACAGCCTGTTTCTTACGGTCTTTTTCGCTCCGACCAATCGGTGCTTCAATGACACCACGATCATTTGGCAGATTGCCATGAACAATCGCCCAGTATTTGCGTAGAGACTTTTTATCCTTGAGCTCTTGGGCAAATGCCAAGTGGGCCTCATCATTCTTAGCAATCATGAGGAGACCTGACGTATCCTTGTCAATGCGGTGAACGATTCCTGGGCGGAGAACACCATTGATACCTGACAAGTCTTTTATATGGTACATGAGGGCATTGACCAAGGTTCCACTGGTATGACCAGCGCTGGGATGAACCACCATCCCTTGAGGCTTATTGACAACGGCTACGTCCTCATCTTGGTAGATAATTTCGAGCGGAATATCCTCAGCCACATATTCTAAAACCTCTGGTTCTGGCACATGGTAAGTGACGACATCCCCCTCTTGGACCGTATATTTTGCTTTCTTGACTTGGCCATTAACCAAAACTTGTCCAGCCTTGATTTGTTCATTAGCGAGACTGCGTGACAATTCTGTCAAATCTGACAGAGCCTTGTCTAAGCGGAGTCCGCCTCTTTCAATTTTTATTTCCATTTACTTCCTCTTTAAGCATTGCAATCAATAAAACAATGACACCAACTGTCAAATAGCTGTCAGCAACATTGAAAATCGCAAAGTTGATAAAGTCTAGGTGAAACATATCCACCACAAAACCTTGACTCATTCTGTCGATAAAGTTGCCCAGACCTCCCGCGATTATCAAAGTCAGTCCAAAAACTAGCCAGAGAGAATCCTCCATGTGTTTATGTAGATACCAAATGGCTCCAGCCATGACGACCAAGGTAATGATAGCAAAAAACCACTGCTGGTCTTGTAACATAGAGAAGGCTGCTCCTCTATTTTGTAGATAAGTCAAGCTAACGAGATTGGGGATCCACGAACGCACTTCACCCAGTGGAATCTGCTGGAGAACATAGGCTTTAACCCACTGATCCAGTGCAATTAAGAGCAGTACAATGACTGCCACTATTCCTCTTTTTTTCATGATTTCCTCTTCTGATCAAAATATTCTTGCATAACCTCAACGAAGAGTGTCCCAGCTTGACTAAGCTCAACTTCTTCCCGTTTGACATAAACCATGCGGTTATCTAAATTATCCTTGAGACGAATAACTGTAATGCCATTAACACTGTCACTATCTAAAAATCCAGACCCAGTCGCATAAGCATCCGTCCGCTCCAAAATACCATTCAAAGTAGCACGGTCGGTCACATTGAACATCTGGGAGCTAGCACTGGTATCGACAAAGTTCTCTGAATAGTATAGGTACTCGTCCTTTTCCTGAGTAAAGCGAACTGTTGGCAGATCCGCCAGATCCTCCATGACCAATTCCTCTTTCTGTGCTAAAGGATGTCCTTCACGAAGATAAATGTGAGTCTGGAAAGGAATTAGTTCAATAACTTCTAAACCAAGCTTTTCAACCCGTTGCATGATGCCCTTTTTATTTTGGTTGTTGAGGTAGATAATCCCAATCTCACTATGTCCTTGGGCTACTTCGTCTAAGATTTGAACTGTAGTAGACTCAAAAATACGAAAGTTTTTGTAGTCAGGATAGCGCTCTGAAAAAGCCGTAATGGTTGGTGGCAAGAAGTCATAGTGCTGACTGGCAATGGAAAATTCATCCTTTTCTTCCTCAGGATTGGCATACTGATTTTGAAAAACATCAAATCCTTTGACCAATTCTTGCGCTTTCTCATAAAATTCCATACCGCGACGTGTCAAAAACGTTCCTGAACTCGTCCGACGGAAAATTTTAAAGCCTAACTCTTTTTCCAAATCGCGCACAGAAATAGACAGACTCGGCTGACTAACATACATCTTTTCAGCAGCTTCACGGAAAGTACCACTATTGGCAATAGCAACAACATAGCGTAATTGTTGAATATTCATCTTCTACCCCCAACTTCTCTATCTGTTCATTATACCATATTTTAGAAATTTTCCACTTAGGAAAAATAATGTCGCTCATAAAATTAATCTACACTAGTAACAAAGAGTTATGGGTATCAAAACAAAAAAATAGGCTCTCCGAAAACTCGGAAAGCCTTATTTAATGCTACTTCTAGCTTCCTCGCCTTAAAATACCAAGGCTCGGGATAAAAAGGTTCACTGGACCTTTTTATTTTGCGATTGGGTAAACAGAAACTTGTTTCTTATCGCGACCTTTACGTTCAAAGCGTACTACGCCTTCAACTTTAGCGAACAAAGTATCGTCTCCACCACGTCCAACGTTTACACCTGGATAGATGTGTGTACCACGTTGACGGTAAAGGATTGATCCACCTGTTACAGTTTGTCCGTCAGCTGCTTTAGCTCCAAGACGTTTTGCTTGTGAATCACGTCCGTTTGATGTAGAACCTCCACCTTTTTTGTGGGCGAAAAGTTGCAAGTTGTTAAGAGTCATTTTTAACATAATGTTTTCCTCCGTGTTAGTTTTCTGTGATAACTCTGGTTTGGACGAACTCAGAAGAGTTCTCCGATAAATTTGCCATACCTAAGAAAAATGATTCAAAGAATAACTGGGTCATTTCTCTCTGGTGCGAAGGAAGATCCGCTGGTATTTCAACCTTTAGATAGCCACCTTCATCTTCGTTTAATTCTAAGATTGGTTCATAGCCTGCAAATTTCTCAATGGAATTGATAAAGTTAATGGCAAGCGTAGAAACCGATGCACACACGACATCTAAGCCGTATTCGCCACTTTCGGCGTGTCCAGTAATTTCCGCACTCCTCAGCTCGCCATCTTCGGCTCTCTCAAAGACTGCTTGTATCATGTGTTCTCCTTAAAATTAAGCGTTGATCGCGTTGATGACAACTTTTGTATATGGTTGACGGTGACCTTGTTTACGGTGGCTACCTTTTTTAGGTTTGTACTTGTAAGTAACAACTTTCTTTTGTTTTCCTTGTTTTTCAACAGTTCCAACTACAGTAGCTCCAGCAACAAGTGGAGTTCCGACAACAGTGTTTTCACCACCAACAAGAACAACTTCGTTAAAAGTAACTTCTTGACCAGCTTCAACGTTCAATTTTTCAACGTAAACTGCTTGACCAACTTCAACTTTAACTTGTTTTCCGCCAGTTTTGATAATTGCGTATGTGCTCATTATGCACCTCCTATGATTTTTAGGGTTTCCCCGTATTTTTGTGAAGACTCGCCTAGCATCGTGGGACGAACCACTTAAAAGAAGAGCTCTAAGTATAACAAAGTTTAAATTTTGTATACGATGAGCAAACGATGTTCGTGCGGTTGCACAGGATTGTGCATAGTCAACTCTTCAAGTATAGCATATCTTCTTTTTTCTTACAAGCGAAATCAATCAAATTTAAGCTTTTTCTTTCCCTTTTTTTCTCCAAGAAGCAAAAAGCATACTGAAGTAAAAGATACTCATCATAAGAGGAACACCTAGAATTGTCTTCTCCTGATAGTAAATCGTCAAATAAGCTGAAAAAACAACTCCGAAGACAAAACTACTAAGTAAGCTAACAAAAATCAAGCCCTCTCGTAGAAAAGGCGTATGCTTGGTCCGGAAATAATCTCCAAAAGCCAACATGGTTCGTTTAATATTGCCCGTCATAAAAGCATTATTATAGGCAATACCTGACACTTCTCCAAAGGCTGTTGTCACCAGTCCCATACAAAAGGCCAAGGGCGGTACGAGATAGATATTGTCAACCGTTTGCGGCACAAAGCCTATAATTAGGGATAAGACTGCAAGTGGAATCAAGGACAAAATCGGCTTTTTAACAATTCGTAGTTTTTCCTTATACAATGTCAGAAAAAAGACACCCATCATAAAGGAAAACAAGGTCATTACTTTGGCACTGGCATCCGATACATTTTGTTGAATAAGTCCTACAGAAAGAAAAACCACATTCCCAGTCTGTCCAGCGACAAGGGTGTTCCCTCGCACGATAAAGGTATAAGCATCGACATATCCTGCACAAAAAGTCAAAAAAAGCGCTAGTCGCTTAGACTGACGTGATATTTTTCTTATTGGTAATAATCTCATTTTCTCTCCCAATTCAGTTTCATTTACTCATTTCAATATTGTACCACTTTCTCCTAAAAATGCGTAGCCCATTTGAAAATTTTTACCATCTGTTGGATAGTCCTTCTTTTCTATGTTATAATGAAGGAAGGATTTGAAGTCGGAAAAGGAGTATTTATGCTTAAATTAGGTGTCATCGGAACAGGGGCTATCAGTCATCATTTCATAGAAGCAGCCCATGCTAACGGAGAATACCAGCTGGTCGCTGTCTATTCTAGAAAGATAGAAACAGCAGCAACCTTTGCTTCTCGCTATCAAGATATCCAACTCTTTGATCAAGTAGAAGACTTCTTCAAGAGCTCCTTTGATGTAGTCTATATCGCTAGTCCAAACTCCTTGCATTTTGTTCAAGCCAAAGCAGCCTTGTCTTTTGGGAAACACGTCATTCTTGAAAAGCCAGCTGTCACTCAGCCACATGAATGGCTAGATTTGAGACAAACAGCTGAGAAAAATCACTGTTTTATCTTTGAAGCAGCTCGTAATTACCACGAAGAAGCTTTTACCACTATCAAAAACTTTTTAGCAGACAAGCAAGTGCTGGGAGCAGATTTCAACTATGCCAAGTATTCTTCCAAGATGCCTGACTTGTTGGCTGGACAGACTCCCAATGTCTTTTCAGACCGTTTTGCTGGTGGAGCTCTTATGGACTTGGGGATTTATCCCCTCTACGCTGCTATTCGTCTCTTTGGAAAGGCTCAGGACGCGACCTATCAGGCTCAACAGCTTGACAATAGCATTGACCTAAATGGCGATGGTATCCTCTTCTACCCTGACTTTCAAGTTCATATCAAGGCAGGAAAAAACATTACTTCCAATCTTCCTTGTGAGATTTACACAGCAGATGGAACCTTGACCCTTAACACGATTGAACATGTCCGCTCAGCTATTTTTAGCGACCACCAAGGAAATCCAATCCAGCTCCCTATCCAACAAGCTCCCCATACGATGACTGAGGAAGTTGCTGCATTTGCACAGATGATCCAGCAACCAGACCAGACTTTCTACCAGAACTGGCTGGATGATGCAAGCTCTGTTCATGATTTACTCTATACCATGCGCCAGACTGCTGGCATTAGATTTGAGGCAGAAAAATGAAAACCAAACTACCGACTGAATGGCAGGAATTGAGTGACCAACTCGGTTTCCAAGAATTTACCCCCATTCAAACTCAACTATTTGAGCCTATACTAGCTGGAGAAAACTTACTGGGAGTAAGCCCGACAGGAACTGGTAAGACCCTAGCTTACCTCCTGCCAAGTCTTCTCAGACTACAAAAGAAAAAAGCCCAGCAACTCTTGATCCTAGCACCAAATACAGAACTAGCTGGACAGATTTTTGATGTATGTAAAACGTGGTCAGAGGCTATCGGCTTAACTGCTCAGCTCTTCTTATCAGGTTCGAGTCAGAAACGCCAGATTGAACGTCTTAAAAAAGGACCAGAAATTCTGATTGGAACACCTGGCCGTATCTTTGAGTTGATTAAATTGAAAAAAATCAAGATGATGAATGTAGAAACCATCATTCTGGATGAATTTGACCAATTGTTCGATGATTCTCAAATTCACTTTGTCGAGAAAATCACCCACTACGCACCTCGTGACCACCAACTCATCTACATGAGTGCGACGACCAAGTTTGACCAAGAAAAGATTGCACCAAACACGCGCACTATTGATCTCTCTGATCAAAAACTGGACAACATCCAACACTTCTACATGCAGGTAGACCAACGTCACCGAGTGGACATGCTACGAAAACTAGCACATGTAGAGGATTTCCGTGGTCTGGTCTTCTTTAACAGCTTGTCAGACCTTGGAAGTGCAGAAGAAAAATTACAGTATCGCGATATCTTGGCTGTTTCCCTCGCTAGCGATGTCAATGTTAAATTTCGAAAAGTCATCTTAGAAAAGTTTAAAGGCAAGCAGCTAACCCTACTCCTTGCAACTGATCTTTTGGCTCGTGGGATTGATATTGATAGCTTGGAATGTGTTGTCAACTTCGACGTCCCTAGAGATATGGAAACCTATACCCACCGTGCTGGTCGTACAGGTCGCATGGGCAAGGAGGGCTATGTTATCACTCTGGTAACCCATCCTGAAGAACTGAAAAAACTCAAGAAATTCGCAAGTGTTCGTGAAATTGTCCTAAAAAATCAAGAACTCTATATCAAATAAGGTTGGCTTCCGCCAACCTTTTTCTTATCCCCAAGTAATTTCTAATTGATAGCTGGCAAAGGGGTGTCCCTCTTGGTTTTGCAGTTGATAGGCTAATTCAATCTTTTGCCCATCCAATTCATAGTGATTCGTTTGAATGATAAACTCCTGCATCCCCATTGGAGTCGGAATATAGGCTAAACTATCACTATCCTTTAGAAAACGCATGATGGTTTTGGGACTCGAGAAACGGGTCATCACCAGTTCTTGACTATGAAACTTGAGAACCACTTTTTCTTTTTCCTCATTGTAGAAAAGCAGATAGTGATAATCTCCCTTTTCACGCACTTCCACGTCATAGAGTTGGTCAATGACTTCCAATTGTTCATCAAACTGAATCGTATTTCGCATCCGAATCTTCACATCAAATCCTCTTTCTTGTCTCTTGTCCTACTATTTTACCAAAAAGAGCAGGATTTTGCTATAATGGTCATATGAACGAAAAAGTATTCCGTGACCCAGTTCACAACTATATCCACGTCAATAATCAGGTCATATACGACTTGATCAATACAAAAGAATTTCAACGTCTTCGCCGTATCAAACAGCTAGGGACTTCCAGTTATACCTTCCATGGTGGTGAGCACAGTCGCTTTTCCCACTGTTTGGGAGTCTATGAGATTGCTCGACGTATCACGGAGATTTTTGAAGAAAAATACCCTGAAGAATGGGATCCTGCTGAGTCTCTCTTGACCATGACCGCTGCTCTCCTACACGACCTTGGGCATGGTGCCTACTCGCATACTTTTGAAAATCTTTTTGATACAAATCATGAAGCCATTACTCAGGAAATCATCCAAAGTCCTGAGACAGAGATTCACCAAGTCCTGCTACAAGTAGCGCCAGATTGCCCAGAAAAGGTAGCCAGTGTTATCGACCATACCTATCCTAACAAGCAGGTCGTGCAGCTCATTTCTAGTCAGATTGATGCGGATCGCATGGACTATCTATTGCGCGACTCTTATTTTACAGGAGCATCTTATGGGGAATTTGACCTGACTCGCATCCTCCGAGTCATTCGTCCTGTCGAAAATGGGATCGCCTTTCAGCGCAACGGCATGCATGCCATCGAAGACTACGTTCTCAGTCGCTACCAGATGTATATGCAGGTTTATTTCCACCCAGCAACACGCGCCATGGAGGTTCTTCTACAGAATCTCCTCAAACGCGCTAAGGAACTCTATCCTGAAGACAAGGACTTCTTTGCACGCACTTCTCCTCATTTGCTACCTTTTTTTGAAAAGAAAGTTACTCTATCTGATTATCTGGCACTTGATGACGGCGTGATGAATACCTACTTCCAACTCTGGATGACCAGTCCTGACAAGATACTAGCCGACTTGTCGCAACGTTTTGTCAACCGCAAGGTCTTTAAATCCATTACTTTTTCAGAAAAAGACCAAGACCAACTCGCAACCATGAGACAACTGGTTGAAGAAATCGGTTTTGATCCAGACTACTATACTGCCATTCATAAGAACTTTGACCTCCCTTATGATATCTATCGTCCCGAATCTGAAAATCCACGGACACAGATTGAGATTATACAAAAAAATGGAGAACTGGCTGAACTCTCTAGCCTGTCTCCTATCGTCCAATCCCTTGCTGGCAGTCGCCATGGAGACAATCGTTTCTATTTCCCGAAAGAAATGTTGGACCAAAATAGCATCTTCGCAAGTATCACCCAGCAATTTTTACACTTGATTGAGAACGATCATTTTACCCCAAATAAGAACGAATAGAGGAAATTTATGAGTATTAAACTAATCGCCGTCGATATCGATGGTACCCTGGTTAACAGTAAAAAAGAAATCACTCCGGAAGTCTTTTCTGCCATCCAAGATGCCAAAGAAGCTGGCGTCAAAGTCGTGATTGCAACGGGTCGTCCTATCGCAGGTGTTGCCAAACTTCTGGACGACTTGCAGTTAAGAGACCAAGGTGACTATGTCGTGACCTTCAACGGTGCCCTTGTCCAAGAAACTGCTACTGGCCATGAGATTATCAGCGAATCCTTGACCTATGAGGATTATCTGGATATGGAATTTCTCAGTCGCAAGCTCGGTGTCCACATGCACGCTATTACCAAGGACGGTATCTATACTGCCAATCGCAATATCGGAAAGTACACGGTGCACGAATCAACCCTCGTCAGCATGCCCATCTTCTACCGCACTCCTGAAGAAATGGCTGACAAGGAAATCGTCAAGTGTATGTTTATCGATGAACCAGAAATTCTCGACGCTACGATTGAAAAAATTCCAGCAGAATTTTACGAGCGCTACTCCATCAACAAATCTGCTCCTTTCTACCTCGAACTCCTTAAAAAGAATGTAGACAAGGGTTCAGCTATTACCCATCTAGCTGAAAAACTCGGATTGACCAAAGATGAAACCATGGCGATCGGTGACGAAGAGAATGACCGCACCATGCTGGAAGTCGTTGGAAATCCCGTTGTTATGGAAAATGGAAATCCAGAACTCAAAAAAATCGCCAAATACATCACCAAAACAAATGATGAATCTGGCGTTGCCCATGCTATCCGTACGTGGGTACTTTAAAATGCTTAACTATTAAAAATAAACGACACCCCAAAAGGTAGAGATGACACTCTAACTTCCGGGGTGTTCTTTTTGAATTTTCGCCAAATCATCTATTCAAATCATCTAAGTAATCCTAGTCTATCTAGTTCTTTTAGGGCAGATTCTCTTGATGGGTATGGATTTTTATTGATGAAAATTTTTACTGTTTCGACGTGATGATAAAGATCCATGCTAATCTCTTTTAAATTATCAATAAAGACATCAAGTAGTTCCGGTTCAATGTTTTCCAAGGGAGAAGGAAGCTCCTTCTTATTTTCAAACTCAAAAGCTTCTTTAGCAGTCACACCTATTGCATAACTAATGTTGTCCCACAAGAGACCATTCGCTTCATTTTCATCTAACTGCATGTAGATAAATATTCCACTGAAGTCTGTCCCATCATCTAAAAGGTGATAAAGTTCCTCTCCCCTTTTATCTCTATTCTCCAAAAAACTCCAACACGCATCCAAGGCGTTTCGAATATGTGAAGTATATTGCGTTTCCATACGGTTTGCAATTGCTTCAGCAAAAATCAACATAAAATAACTCGTAAGCATATCCTCTCCTGATCTATACTTGAACGAATAGCCTATTCGTTCTCATCAGATAAAAATAGTGGTCCAAAGTAGTTTTTAACGAGCTCATCCTTTAAATATCCTTCTATTTCTGGCCCAGATATTTGTGAAATGAGTTCACTGTTTTCAGATAGGATTTGTTTGTAGCTTAAGGCAAGAACAGCCAGTGTGTCCTCGTCGACACTTTCTATCGTTTGTGGCAGGTAGACTTCCCCCGAAGCCATATAAGAATAATGACAAACTAAGACAAATAAATTAGCGATACAGTTCCATACTAGTGGATTGGTTTTCTTATCTAGCATCTGAAATGTCAAGATATCCTGCTCATCCATATTTTCCAATCGATTGTATAAATCATCTGGACAAAACCCACTCTCTTTATCAAGCTCCTGTTTTGAAAGTTTTAAGGAGTCAAAGACAAATTCCTTATATTCTTTCTCACTGATAAAATCTACAAGACCGTATATCAACTCCTGTAGAAAGAGCAACAAATTTTTATTATCTTTCATTGATTTTCCTTTTATTACTAAAAATTATCTTGGGAATGTATGATTCACTGGAAAAGGTGACAATCACTCTTCCTCCTCAAACATCAGAGCATCTAATTCTTCTCTTTCAGCCGCAATCTCTTCGAAGGTAGAAATAATATTATTTAAAAATTCTAAGGTGATAATACCAGTCGAATCTCTCATCGTAACCATAGTCCCAATAGCACTCAACTCATGGATGAGTGCTCTAACCTTTTTCAATTCATCCAAATCTAACATGTCTACTTCTATTACCGTGTCATGATCTTCTATTCTGGATTGAATTAAAGAGAAAGGCAAGGATGAATAATTTCTTAACAACTTATAGGTTCCTGACTTGTCACCTATAGAATCTATACAAATAGCTAGCATGGTTTTTACTCCTTTATACTTGAAAACATCAGTATCCCATGTCTACAAGGAAAAGATATAAGCTTGAATCTCCTCTATCATGCATCGATTTGTCGTTCTTACTCTTATGGCTTGAAGCCATAAAGATAAAGCAAGCATAATAGCTTGCTTGAAAGTTAAGGAATTAAAAATTGATTTTCATAATCTTTTGGGAGTTCATAAGATATTTCTCCATTACTATTACCAAATCGACTTTGATTAAAAATTGGAAATAGCTTGGAGTCGTACACAGTTTTTATAACAAAACGTTCTCTTTCAAAACTAATAGTTGCAGCTACTGAGGGATCCTTAAAAACTGATTGTTCCCCTTGGGAATGCAAGCGAACGTTTATAGTAGCTACTTCTTCAGGATATTTCTCAAATCGAACATCAAAACTAATGTCGCTACCTGTCGAAGGAATGTACATTTGATATTCACTTACACTGATACTTTGAATCTTTCCTAATTTCTGTTCCAATTCTGGGTCGTTTCTATACAGGTCTGTTTGGATAGCTAGTTTGAAATTTTCCTCATGTTCTTGTAGCCATCTGTTAAGATTACGAATCATAATTTCTTTTTCAACTTGCCTGGAGGCATCCTTGCTCTTGCGATCAAGTTTATTCATAGTTTCAGTCAATTTATCTTGCTCTCGCTTCCAATCCCACGAGGGGTCACTTGATACCTCTACTACTGATAAGTACCATCTCCTCATAGTTTCAGGAGATTTATAAGGATTGGGTTTTATAAATGTAAAAGGACCTATACCAGCATCAGGAAAGTATAATTCTACTTTCATTGACTGCTTGCGATTATTATTAGCATAGGCTGTAAAGGAAATATGATAATTTCCACCTACATCTCCACCATTATCAAAGCCTCCCCTCGCAGAACCTGGTAAAAGCGTCACTGACTTTATATATTGCCCTTGACTGTCTATGTCTGCAATAATTTCGCTTTTGATAGAATCCGCATGATCATGAATAAACTTACCAGTGTTCCCAATCGGTATCCTAATTAACAAATATGACAAACCAATAATAATAAAGGGAACGGAAATTGCAAGGAATATCCACTTGTTCGATTTTAACATAATATCTCCTGATGCTCATTAAAAATCAGTTATAAAACAGCTTTTATAGTGCTTTACCTTTCAACCCGACGGTTCCTTTTTTCAATTTCATTCATTGATTATCCTCCCGTTGTTTAAATATAGTTAAATCTATTTGAACAGCCTCATCCTTAGATTCCATTAGTATTGAAATTCCATAGATTGTTCCACTAGAGTAATCTAATATTATTCGACAGGTCGTATCTTCTGGCATGTCGTACTTATTTTTAAGATATTTATAGAGGTCAGAATGATTTTCAGGCTGGTAGATAATATCGCTCAATTCAGTTTCAGCACTCTTAAAGGTTTCTTTTATATTCAAGGAAGCGAAATAATCTCTTTGTACTACCAAATTAAGAATTTCTTCATCATATAAAGGAGTTACCTCCGACCCATAATTTAACTTCCCATTAGAGTAAGTAACAGGAACTGTTTCTTTATTATCCCCAATTTTTATTGTATAGTCACCCTTAATGTCAGATTGGCTAGTATCTAAGAATACTTTATAATCCTTTACTACGTTTCCACTCTCTATATAAATACTATTTTTGTAAAGCTTTAATCCATTAAAATCCTTCTTATCTTGCTCTAAAAATTTAAATATAGGCTCAAACGTTTTTTCAAATTCGTACTGTTCCTTTGTTCTGTTTTTGGGAATGGTTTCACCACCCAAACTACATCCAGTCAGTGTATAAAGAGTCAGGACCATTAACATCACACTAACAACCCAAAATAAGCGTTTATTTTCCTTCATCTCTTTCTCCTATACATTCTATGCCTATTATAACATAAAAAAGAGCGTTTCCGCTCTCTTTGTCACTCAGGTAATTCTACCTTCAGGCTCATATCTGTATTCTGTAATGTCTTCTGAACCGCAGCGAGAAAGGCTAGTCCATTATCCGATGGAGAATATTGGAATGTGATACGGATGATTTTTTTGTCAAAGCTATCGCCATATCGATCCACATATTGCTTGATTTCGAGGAAGTAGATATAGTTGTTAAGTTTTTCTTGAAGTTTCAAAAGATGTTCTTCTTCAGTATCTGGAAGCCAAAGATTGCCATCTATTAATAAAAGTTCCAAGTTTGTATCACTCGTTCCGATTGCATCAATTTCTGAAACATCTAACTGAATAAGAGATTCTTTTATCCAAAATGTTGTTTTTATCAAACGATAAAGTCGATTTATTGCATCACTTTCATTTTTAAATTCGTCTCTTATCCAGATATCTTGGCGCTCATTAACCTCATATACTTTATATTGTTTAGACTTCTCATCGTAATAGTATCCCAAGGTAAATTGACCTTCAAATCGTTCATCAAGCGCAATATAAAATGTCCCTATTTTATCTCTATGTTTACTAATGAAATTCGCTAGTTCCTGTTTTGTCATCAAAATTTCTCCATTATCGCCACAGCCACATTCACTTTCCTACAAATTGATATCCTTTGGTGGATTGTAGTATTTTTCCTTGAATTCCTTAAGGATTTTCTCTACCTTTTCCCCCTCATAAGACTTGAAAGAAGGAATTGATTTAATATTTCCAATCAATCGACTGTAATATCCACTAGTTTTTAACTCGCTAGGAAGTTTTTCTATTGTATCAAGTATAAGAGGAACTAATTTTCTTGTATCAATTTCAAAAGGGAGGGGTTTATATTCCGCTAGAACGAAATCTTGAATCAATAAATATTCCGTAACTTGCCATATTTTCTTTTCATCAATACTTAAAGAAAACTCTTTTAATATCTCAAATGTCCTTCTCTCTATATCTTTATCACTTTCTATATACAGAGGGAATAAACAATATTCCAGCAGCACCTGAATATCAGTGTATTCTGTTATCATTGAGTTTCGTTGTTGAAAACGATACCTAATGTCCTCTCCAAGAAAAGCTTCTGCTTCTTTTCCTTCCCTCATCACTTTTAGATAATGTTTGACAAAATTTTGATAATTTTCTTTATTTTTCAATTTATACGTCTGCATTTAGTTACTCCATTGGTTAATTCTACTTATTTCTAGGTATTTACTTGGTCTATTGCTGAATGATGGTATTAAAACTTTGTCTTATTATAGCATAAAATAAATACAGAAATAAAAAATGGGGAACTTAAGGAAAGAGAAAACCACCTGAAAAAAACTATCAGATGGTAACTTTTCAATCTTGAACAGACGAATCATTTTCTTAGAATGTTAGTTTTGTGATAACTTCTGCAACATTTCAGGAGAAATTGGGTCTACGAGAACATACTTGGCATCCAACATATAGATACCCTCGGTCAACGACTCTAAGAACTGTCGATAAGGAACCTCGGCTAGTTTTTCCCCATCGGCTGTCATGATAAACAGTCGTGCAACTGCAACCTTACTTCCTCGATACTCTTGTAAATATTGAGGTTCTAGCTCTGGTTGAGCCGGCAAAATAGTTCGTCCTTCACTATTTAGATAATTGATAGGGATAATGATGTCCTCTCCATTTTGCTCTACTTTAAAAACTTGCTGTTCAGAGTAATAAGCATTTAGCTGTTGGGTAAAGCGCAAACGCTGGTCATAACTATTTAAGAGTTGCTCGTCCTGCACATGGATAATCTGCCCTAGGTAGAGTTCATTGATGTAAATAGGACGTTTCACTCCCATAATTTCCACGATGGGATGAACTTTTACTTCCTTAGTCAATTCTGAAAGAGCTGATAAGAAAATATCTGTGAAATGAAATTCTAGAATAGAATCTTTATCATACGCCACACCATCATGTTCACATACAGTTACGTCTAAGAGAATGAGCAAGGTTTTCAAGAACATCAAGGCCCCAGTCTCCAGTCAGAAGCTGTCGCCAAATCTGGAACAGATACCTGATAAGCTTGACCATCAAAAGATAGACGGAACCCTAAACTAGACTTCTCTTTGACCCCAAACTGAACAGAATGGAAATCCGAAATAAGAGAGTCCGCAGATGGCTTTAATCCTGCATCCTTAGCGGAAACGCTGTAACATTCAAAGAGTTCTGCTTGAAGCACCTCACCAATTCTTAGTGATTGGTTGTTTTTTATTGTAAAAATAACTGATTTCATATTTTTCTCCTTCGGTCTACTGGCAAATCCTTTCTACGACGTAGAATCGTTACTTCGCTGACAGGGATTTTTCCTGATGCATACATTGTCTCGCCATATTTCTCATCCAATAATTCCGCATCATCAGCTAAATTGTTTTCAATTAGAAATTCTTTATCAAAAACCAGGAGTCGCACATAAGAATCAGGTGCTGTAAAATCATCATCCCCATGCTTGTGACCAGCCATTGTAAATTCCTGACCTTTATATAGGACACGATCATAAACCGAATACCTCTGACTAACCTCACTATAAGGCACAAGCTTCCCGTATACGCCTTCTCCGGCATCATCTACATAGAAACTATAGGGAACGTATCCTTCTTCCAACATCGCTGGATCTTTTGAAAGTAGGATATAGTCATTTATATAATTCACAAAATTCGAGTATACTTTATTTTGGTAAACTAGAAATTCTTTACGCATACTAACCCTCCACATATTCCATTATACCACAAAAAGAGAGCGGTTTTCGCTCCCTCAATTAAGCTAGTAATTCTACTTTTATATCTATCTATTCCGTAGTCTGTTCTTTAGCATGGTTCTCTCTAAAATCTTTTTTGGATCTATCAATGACTCTACGCAATTCCTCATCATCAACTCCGGGAAGATGGAAATCATAGTTATGTGTCTCTTCTTTTGAAGATTCCGTTCCTGAACTTTCTGCTTTCGTGCTCTCTTCAGTAGAAGACGATGCTCCAGAATCTGAAGAGTTAGCTCTTTCAGAACTAGAAGAGCTTGATGTTTTAGGTGTTTTGCGGTCCAATTTTGGTATCTTATTGATTTCCTCAATACTAGGTATTGGCTTATTCGCTTTAACCGGTCTGTAGAGCATCGCAAAAGAGAAGAATAAGGCTACAACTGTTCCTATACACGCCAAAGTTCTTTTACTCGATTCTGACGAAGGAACTTTGACGCCACTTGTACTCAGTTTCTTCCATTCAGGATGTTCCTCTTCTATCTCTTTTTTTTGTTCCCATAGCGGAACTAGCAGAAAATGATTAAAAGGCACAACTGTTGCCATAGCTGTTGCTGCAAGTGGGATAAATCTAGAAAGATTAAAAATGAGTACTATGCTTAGTATTGCAAATATAGTAAATAGAAATATCACTAATCCTAAGCGAATTTTATATTCTTTTTTAATCTGGAGATATCGCTCTTGAGATACCTTTTCTTGATCATGATTTGAATGACTTACATTTACTGATAAGTTCTTCTTCTCTGGTAAAGTGTCATCCTCAGGCAATTCTACCTTCAAACTCATATCTGTGGGTTGCAATACTTTCTGAACAGCTGCGAGGAAGGCTAGACCGTTGTCTGATGGAGAATACTGGAATGTGATATGGATGATTTTTTTGTCAAACTTATCACCGTATCGTTCTACATACTGCTTGCTTTCGAGGAAGTAGATATAGTTATTGAGTTTTTCTTGAAGCTTCAACAAGTGTTCTTCTTCCAGAGATTCTATCCATTTGTTTTCATCAATCAACAACAACTCTAGATGGTCATCTGAAACACCCATCGCATCTATACTCGTAACGTCTAGTTCAATTTTCTCAACTGTTTTAATGGTTTCTACTACCTTAGGTGGATTGTAGTATTTTTCCTTGAATTCCTTAAGAATCTTCTCTACCTTTTCTTCATCACACTGTCTGTATAACGGACTACGGTCTAATACATTACATAGTCTTTCATAGGTATAAGTACGTTTCTGTTCATCTGATAATTTTGAAATACTTTCTATAATATTTCTTACCAACTCATCTGTTTCAATAACAAAGGGAAGGCTTGTATATCTTCTTAAACGACTGCCTTGCATAGAAATATAATCAGTTACCTTATCTAATTTGACTAGGTCAACCGATAAGCTAAAATCTTTTAAGATTTCAAAGGTTCTTCTCACTATATCCCTATCACCTTCTGCATACAGAGGGAATAAGCAATATTCCATTAATACTCCAATATCTGTACTATCAAGTTCATAAGAGTCCCTTTGCCATATACGATATTTTGGATTTGTGCCTAAAAAAGCTTCTTCCTCTTTCCCTTCTTCCATCACATTACGATAAAAATTAATAAAAGATTGATAATCTTTAGGCTCTGGTAATTCATATATTTTCATTTAGTTACTCCATTGATTAATTCTAAAAATCCCCTCAACTTGCTCAGTTTCATTAGTGCCAGGCTTATAGACACGTGGATTTTTGATTTCATAATAGCCTTGACGTTCAATCGCAGATAGAAAATCATCGTAAGAATGCCCCGTTGTGTCAATCGTTGGCATAAGTAGTTCGCTATTTAGAAATGCTAAATAATCTTTTTATAAATATAGTCTCATTATACCACAAAAAGAGAGCGTTTCCGCTCCCTCTTTACTCCGGCAATTCCACCTTCAAACTCATATCTGTGGGTTGTAACACCTTCTGAACCGCCGCAAGAAAGGCCAATCCGTTATCAGATGGAGAGTACTGGAATGTGATATGGATGACTTTTTTGTCAAACTTATCACCATATCGCTCTACATACTGCTTGCTTTCGAGGAAGTAGATATAATTGTTAATTTTTTCCTGCAGAATTTCAAGATGAACTGTTTCTATCTCTTCCTGCCAGCCGACTGAATCCACCAGAAGAACCTCTAAATGATTATCAACTGTACCAATAGCATCAAGTTCAGTTGGCTTGAGTTCTGAAGAGATGGCTTTTTTTACAAGAGCTTTAAACTCTTCAACATCAAACAACTCACGTTGATCTTCTATATTTGATAGCATAGTTTCAGGATGATTACGTATGTAGTTTCTATCAATATCATCTTGCTTACTTAAGGGCCAGCGCCCTGTTTCAGCATAAATCATGACTTCATATGCTCCCCTAGAAGATTCAAATGCTTTAACCATCAGTTCCTTATTGATAGGATAGCAAACTTCTGGACCCATGGCTCCTCCAATTTCTTTAAAGAAGCCAATTTCGTAATAACCATTTGTCTCATATACAACAAATCCATCGCCTTTATGTACAATCGTATCTGAATGATTATAATCCTCTAACTCTTCTTTCTCTGGCCAACGATGATGTTCACAATAAAACATTACCTCTAAAGAGTCTTTTTCTGATTTTGAAACACGTTCTGCTAATTCCTGGCTAATGGGAAAATTAAGCATTTCTTTCCCTCTACTCCACAGAATCTGATAATCATTATTGTTTTTTAATACCGTACAATTTTTGTATTGCAATATTTCTGTTGTCATATAAATCAACTTTCTTTACTTTTTTAATTCTTCTTTATCATAGGCAAAAAAGATCTAGTTGGTGCGTACATTTCTTATCAAGCTACCCATTACCCTCTTTCACCTATGCAAATTATTTGCTATACACAAATAGAGAATAAACAAAAGTATCGAGTGGAAAAATAATGGCAAAAAACTAGGATATAACAGGAAGACGACTAAAGATACTAACAAACTAATAACGCTACCACGAATTACGGAAGAAACAACAGCTCCACTTTTCTTTACTACCTCTAAGAATTCTAAGTACTCCAAATCTGTAAATAGAGCAGGATACAAATCCAAATCTTTCTTAAAATAGATATCCAGCAATTTCCCGAAAAGCAAGGAAATACAAGAGAATAAAATCAAATAAAGGTACTTGTGAGCAGGTATACTGAAGATTGTCAAAACATTCAGAAATCTGATAAAATGAAGAACGAACAACACCAGGGAAAGTATAACGTACTGTTGACTCTTAGAAATTCTTTCTGAAATTGAAAAATACAATTTCTTTGCCTTTAAGTCATAATAGACTAATTTGTTCTTAAATTCTCCTAGATGAACTAGTTCTTTATAATGTTTTCTCTTTTCTATCATTTCCACTCCCTTTCTAACCATAATCAAATGATATAAGCTTTTTCATAGCTTCAGTGAACTGGATTAGAGCTCTCTAATATCTGGAATTCAGTTTCATTATATATCTCTTTTACTTGAGTGGCGATACATAATCATCTGGAACTTTGCCCATTGATTCTATCCATTGTTGTTCGGCTTGGGGAATAAGCATTTCAAGTTCTTTATCACTAAAAAGCAACTGATTTTTACGGTTGGAAATCAGCACAATTGGCTTTTTTCTAGCTCTATCTTTTCTAATTTCGTTCTTTTCTTCTTCTGTCGGTGGCCAATAATCGTGCTTAACTTTGCAAGATATTTCAAGTAGAGTCCGTTTTCCACTCTCTAGTAAGATAAATAATTCTTGTGGTAATTCATAGACAACTAACCAAGAAACTACGGTTCCCTCTTCTAAAACTAAATAATACTTGTCCTCATCTTTCCAGATATGCTGACCGTAACCTTTTACTTCTTCATACTGGATAACATCTTCCCATTGTAGTCTTGTTGGTTTCATTTATACATTCCTTACTTAAGTGGTGATACATAATCATCTGGAAGTTTGCCTCTCCAGTCAATCCACATTTGCTCAGCAATTGGAATTAATCTTTCAAGCTCTTCCTGAGTAAATAACTCTCTAGTTTCAGGTAAATCAATTAATGATGTGGGACTCTCTTCTATGAATCGTTTCTCACTAGCTTTCTTTTCTTCTTCCGTCGGTGGCCAACAATCGTTTTGAACCTTCCAAGATATTTCAAGTAGAGTCCGCTCTCCACTATCTAGTAAGGTAAATAATTCTTGTGGTAATTCATAGACAACTAACCAAGAAGCTACGGTTCCCTCTTCTGAAACTAAATAATACTTGTTATCATTTCTCCAGATGGATTTTCCATAACCTTTTACTTCTTCAAACTGGATAACATCTTCCCATTGTAGTTTTGTTGGTTTCATTTGTATTCTCCTAGTGCAATTATCTCTCAGCATAAAATATCATAAAAATCCGTCTTCTATTTCTCTTCCTTAATAGGCGATGCCATCTTTTATCCATTTTCTAGTTTCTAAATCCACATTAAAATAGAAATCACTTCGACCAGAACTATCAAAACAATCTTCTTTAAGAGCTTCACATACAATTCTCAGTTTCTTCTTACTTATCTCAGAAATGTATAGCATTGTATACCCTGCAGGAGATTCAATTTGGTCGATTCTCTCACCTTCTAAATTATAAACCTCTAGTTCTGATGGAAGGTCAAAATCGCTGGATGAGCGAAATATACTGAAGATACGCTGATATTTAGGACTAAATCGAAGATGATGTAAATGATGAAAACCAATCTGATGTTTGCCATTATGATTCCAATCTAGGGTTCCTTCTAGTAGATTTTGTTTCCCTAACAGTTTTCCTTCTAAACTAAAGTAGAAAATGATTTTGCTTACAAAGTTTTCTCCACTATAAACCATCACCATGTTCTCATCTTTATGATATTCCGCATGAATGATATCTGGTAGTTCTATCTTTATTACACAACCATCCCATTCCCATGTAAGCATCTGTTCACTGTAATCGATTTTCATCATTCTTCTCCTACTCTAACTCAGATAAATTCGATCTGAATTGATTGCTCCGTCATCCTGGAGTTCACTTCCTCGACAAGTTTATCTATCTCGTTCTGTGTGATAAGAATGTGATTGTAAGTTGGTTCCCAATTCTGTATGCTTGACCTATATACAATAAAGCTACCATCAGTCAACAACTCTCCCTCTGCTTTTAGAACATAGCCATTTTCATAGTCAAAAGTAACGTTACCACTTGTCCCAGAAATTTTCATTCCATTTCCTTCTTTACTCAAACATCATTATTTTTCTCAGAAAACTAAATCCTAATACTCATAATAAGGAGAGAAATTCCCCTTCAAATAAGCACTGATACTTTCTCCTATTATACCACACCATGGATATCATATTAAATGTTTAAAGTTTGGTCAAAGAAAAAACACTGGTTATCCAGTGTTTTGTTTCTAGTTTACTGCCCCCTGCAGGAATCGAACCTGCAACTACTCCTTAGGAGGGAGTTGTTATATCCATTGAACTAAGGGAGCTAGAGAAAAACCCTGCTGGGTGAGCAGAGTTTTTTAGTCGAATTAACGACGGATTTCTTTGATACGAGCTGCTTTACCTTGAAGAGCACGCAAGTAGTACAATTTCGCACGACGTACTTTACCGTAACGAACAACTTCAATCTTTTCAACACGTGGAGTGTGGATTGGGAAGATACGCTCAACACCTACACCGTTAGAGATTTTGCGAACTGTGTAGTTTTCTGAGATGCCAGCACCTTTACGTGCAATAACAACACCTTCAAAAATCTGGATACGTTCACGGTTTCCTTCGACAACTTTCGCGTGTACACGAACAGTGTCACCAGGACGGAATGATGGGATATCTGTACGAAGTTGACCTTCAGTCAAGCTTTGGATTAATGGATTCATTTTTTTCTCCTATCTTTGTCAATCTTGAGGAACCTTCCTCAGCGGATAAACTGTATTTTTGTATGTCCATTACACACAAGATACAGTTTACCAAATTTCCACCTAAAAGTAAAGAAATTTATAGCAGAATTCCTAAAAAAATCGCTACTAAACCTCCTAAGTAAGTTAAGAGAAAATAGCTGTAAAACACCTTCTTGTCACTAAGCAGTCTCTGTAGCTCTTCATTCAAAGTTGAAAAAGTCGTCAAACCTCCACAAAATCCTGTAGCTAGGATGGTATAGACTTCCTTGGACTCCACATGGTTGTAGCATAATCCAATCAAAAAGCAACCTAGAAGATTGGCTATGAGTGTTCCTAGTGGTAGTCCTGACCCATGATTATAACGGGAAAAGAAATAACGGACAAGGGCACCCAGTCCACAAGCAAGCGCTAGATAAAATACTACCATTTCTTCCTCCCTAGACAATAAGCAAATAAAAGCCCTCCGCCAATACTCAATACTAGGTAGATTACCAAGCTCAAATAACGCCCGGTATCAAGCAGTTTTACTGCATCAAGCATTAGGCTAGAAAAAGTTGTCAAGCCACCACAAAATCCCGTCCCCAGCGCCAAAACCAAGCCTTTGCTGGTTCCCTTATAGGCCAGATAGCCTTTTACCAGATAGACCAAGCAGAATATTCCCAGATAGTTGACGAGAAGGGTCCCCCAAGGAAAGTCTGGGCTAGCTGGTAACCAAGTGGAAATGAGATAGCGGGCAAGGCCTCCCACCATTGCAGCTAGAAAAATCCCTAGCGGATAAAATTGTTCTTTTTTCATTTAATGTTTTGATCCTGATAATCACGCGAACGTTTGAGTATGTCTGAAAAAGTTGCAACAATGGTCTCCTGATAGCGCTTATCTTCTACTCGATTTTTGACTTTCTCAAAAATAACTTCTTCTCTCTTAGTATCTAAAATAGGTTTTCCTGAGGCTTTCTTATAGGCAACTACTCCCTCAACCAAATGCATTCGTTCTTCTAGGAGCTTAACGATTTGGTCGTCGATTTGATCAATTTCTTGCCGAATAATATCTAAATCCATGGCATCTCCTCCTTTATTTGAATTATTGTATCAAAAAGCTACCAAATAGGCTAGTAAAATCCCAAAATAATTAATAAAAAAACGCACTGACTTCTTCCAGTCAGCGCAGTTTGATTCTTATCCTACTTTTGCAGCCAATTCTTCTGCGAATTGTTCCAAACGTTCGATGTCTTCTTCTTCGGCAGAGAGGTCCACTTTAACACACGCTGAACCTTTTTCTGCTCCTGTCGCGACAAATACACGATCAAAGTCATCAACAGCTTTACAGAATTCGTCGTAGAAGGTATCTCCTGAACCGACCACTCCATAGATTTTGCCATTCAAGTTGAGATCTGCTAGGTCTTCGTAGAAGTCCATCATCTCATCTGGCAATTCTCCGTCTCCATAAGTATAAGTCGCAACGATTGCGATGTCTGCCTCCAAGAAGTCTGAAGCGTCAACAGTCGTACATTCATCCACATCGACATCCAAGCCCAAGTCACGCAATTTGTCTGCTACAATATCTGCAATTTCTTCGGTATTACCGGTCATACTGGCAAATACAATTTTTGCTAATGCCATATCGTCCTCCTCAATTTATCTTTCTCCATTATATCATATCTTTTTCATTTTAAAAATAAAAATTCTTGTGCTACAATGAAATGAGAAAGAATTGAGGTTATTTATGGAAATTTGCCAGCAAATTTTAGAGAAAATCAAAGAATACGATACCATTATCATTCATCGTCATATGAAACCAGATCCAGATGCCTTAGGGAGTCAGGTAGGTTTAAAAGCTCTTCTCACACACCATTTTCCAGAAAAGACCATCAAAGCAGTCGGTTATAACGAACCAACTCTAACCTGGATGGCGGAAATGGATACTGTCCAAGACAATGACTACCAAGGAGCTCTTGCTATTATTTGTGATACAGCGAATCGTCCTCGTATCGATGATAAACGCTACGAACAAGCTAATTTCACCATCAAAATCGATCACCATCCAAATGATGACATCTATGGTGACCTATCTTGGGTGGATACAAGTTCAAGCAGCGCCAGTGAGATGATTGCATTATTTGCTCAAGAAAATCAGCTAACTTTGTCTAGTGAAGCGGCACGACTTCTCTATGCAGGAATTGTCGGGGACACAGGGCGTTTTCTCTACCCTTCAACTAGTGCCCGTACCTTTAGAATAGCTGGCCAGCTCCGAGAAATTGATTTTGACTTTGCTGGACTGTCTCGTCAAATGGATACCATGAGCTTCAAGATTGCAAAATTGCAAGGGTATGTTTATGATCACTTAGAAGTTGATGAGAATGGGGCTGCACGCGTTCTGCTTACTCAAGACATCTTGGAAAAATATAAGGTTACGGATGCTGAAACAGCAGCGATTGTTGGGGCACCTGGTCGAATTGATACTGTTAAGGCTTGGGCTATCTTTGTTGAACAAGCTGATGGCCACTTCCGTGTGCGAATGCGCAGTAAAATCACCCCTATCAATGAGATAGCCAAACGACATGACGGGGGAGGGCATCCATTAGCCAGTGGCGCCAATTCCTATAGTCTAGAAGAAAACGAACAAATATATAAAGAACTGAAAGAGGCTCTACAGATTCACCAAGGCTAAGAAAGAATTTTCTTGGCCTTTTATATGCTAGATTCTTAAAATATACGGTTTCTTTGTACCTCAGTTTATGGTATAATAAATCAAACTGAATAAAAGGAGACTTAATAATGGAAAAAAATCGTTTGTATATTCTCATTTCTGCTGGAGTAGCCATTCTTGGTTCACTCTTGCCATGGGCTAGTTTAAATGCAGGTTCTTTTGGGTCCTATAGCGTGAATGGTTACCAAGGTGATGGTTGGTTTGTCATTATCGCGGCTATTGTGTCTATTGTTCTTGCATGCTTGAATAATATGAATAAAGCAATGTCTAAAGGGTTCTCAATTGGTGTCATTGTTGCGGGTGCAATTGCAACTCTCGTCACACTAAATAGTCTCTTTAATGTAAATAAGTACATGTCTAACTTTGGTGGATATGGCATTTCAATCGGCTTTGGTTTGATTTTGGCTATTCTTGCTAGCATTGCACTTGTTGTAACTGGTCTCTTGGCAATGTCAGGTGGTAAAATTACAAAAGAGTCATTTACTGAATTAGCTGAGTCTGGTAAAGATTTTGCTCAAACTGTCGGACGTGTAACAAGCTCTACCGTTAAAACTGCAGTCGAAGAAATCAAAAAAGAATCTCAAGAACGTAAAAAAGAAGAAACTACTGCTGAGAAAACAGAGACTGCTAAAGAGGAAACCGAGCAAACAGAAGAAGCTAAGGAACCAGCTAATGTGGAGGCTGAATCAGTAGCAGAAAACGCAGAACCAGTAAAAGAAGAAACTACTGAATCTGAAACAAAAACAGAAGCTGAGCCAGTAGCCGAACCAACAGAAACAGAGGCTGAAGCTGAAACTGTAACAGAATCAACGGAAACAGAACCTACTGAAACTGAAAAAGAGGCTAAATCAGCAGAAGAAAACGCAGAACCAGTAAAAGAAACAGAAGTAAAAAATCAACAAGAAGAAAAAGCTCCAAATCAAGAGAATTAATCATTCTTCTACCCTCACTCCAGTAAACACTGGAGTGATTTTTTATCAAGATTTTTAATAAAATCAGGGAAAAGACTTGCCAAACTTATCAGAATCTGATAGACTAGTATGGTAACAATCTATGGCTCGCAAAGAGACCATGGCAGAAAGGAAATATTGCAAAATGAAAAAAGATATCCATCCAGAATATCGCCCAGTTGTCTTCATGGACACAACTACTGGTTACAAATTCCTTAGCGGTTCAACAAAACGCTCTAACGAAACTGTTGAGTTCGAAGGCGAAACTTACCCATTGATCCGTGTGGAAATTTCATCAGACTCACACCCATTCTACACTGGACGTCAAAAGTTCACTCAAGCAGATGGACGCGTGGATCGTTTCAACAAAAAATACGGTCTCAAATAATGATAAAAAAGAACAGTTACCACTGTTCTTTTTTTGTACTTCTTTTTATGAACCAATCACTACTACTTTCTATGTTGTCAACCTTCACGCTGACACTATAATTGATTTCAAACGAGTTTAAAAAATATCGAAAAGAAGCTTGATATTGAGAATGGTCAAGATGATTGAAACTGCGTAACCTAGGATGGTGTTCCACTTGGCATTGGTGAATTCTCCCATCAGTGACTTCTTAGAGGTCAGATAGATTAAAGGGAAGATTGAAAACGGAAGAGCGATTGACAGAAAGACCTGTGAATAGACCAATAACTGATCCAAGGTTTTTTCTTGATGTCCAAACAAAACGGCGACTATAATCACAGGTAGCAATGCAAAAATACGGGTACCGATACGGATCATCCACTGAGGCAATTTCAGATGCAAGAAGCCTTCCATGACAATCTGTCCTGTTAAGGTACCTGTAATGGTCGAATTTTGTCCACTTGCTAAGAGAGCTAGGGCAAATAAAGTTGACAGAGTTGAGCTAGCTATAGCTCCTGCTATTGTCGAATCCTGTAAAGCATTGTACATTTGGGAGAAAGCTGAAATTTCAGATGCATGACCAAAAAAGAGAGAGGCCCCTAAAATGAGCAGTAAGGAATTGACAATAAAGGCGAGGGACAACTGAAGATTTGAATCCCAGGTCATAAAACGAACGGCTTTTCGAACATCCTTCTTATCTTTGTGATTGATTTTCCTTGTTTGGGATAGGGATGAATGAAGATAGAGATTATGGGGCATGACTGTCGCTCCCACAATTCCTAGAGCCAAAGTCAATTGGCTTTCATGACCTGGTAATGGTGTTTCAAATAATGTTGGAGTCGGTAAATAACCACCCAAAATACCCTGAATACTTGGATTGGATAAAGCCACCAGATAGGTAAAGATGGCTAATATGGTTAAAATAAGGGTCGTAACAATGGCTTCAATTTTTTTGAAGCCAAATTTCATCAACAACAACAAAAGAAATACGTCTAAAACGGTTAAGAGGATAGCGACCATAATTGGTATTTTAAATAAAAGATTTAAGGCAATCGCTGAGCCTAGAACCTCAGCTAAGTCGGTCGCCATTAAAGCTAATTCTAAAATCACCCATAAACTATAACGAAGCCACTTGGGAGCATGATGTGCAGTTGCCTGTGCTAGGTCCATCTTAGTTACGATACCGAGCTTTCCAGCCATCTGTTGTAGTTGCATGGCAATGATGGATGAAATCAAAATAACAAATAAGAGACTATATTTGTAGGAAGCACCACCAACCACACTGGTGATCCAGTTTCCTGGATCCATGTAGCCAACTGCCACAAGAGCTCCAGGTCCTAAGAATGCTTTTAGATTTTGCCAAAAATGATTGTTATTTGGAGTCTCAATAGATTGATTGATCTCAGAAAGAGAGACTTTTTTATAAGAGGACATAGGGATTTTACACTTTCTAATCTGTCTTTACATATTTCTTAATAGAATATTTTTTGAAAGAATGATGAAAATAGTTTACCTATTTCCAATTCACGCTTATTATATCACATTTTAGAATGATTACAAATAAAAAAAATGATAGTTGAAAGAAGCAATATCAGTATTGCAAAAGCCAGCGTTTTCTGACGCTGGCTTTAAAACTGTAAAAATTCTTTCTCAACTAGATCGCTTCTGTGACAAAACTACGACTTTCTAGCACCTTAAGCATGGCATTTGCTGTGTCTAGTGCTGTAAAGAGTGGCACACCATGTTCAATGGCTGAACGGCGGATTTGCTCACCATCTTCGTCAGCAGTTCGCTTGGTTCCGACAGTATTGATGATCGCTTGGATTTTTCCTTTACGAACAAAGCTTGGGATATCCTTCTCATCATCACCAATCTTACCAACAGGCTGGGCATGCAATCCATGGCTAGCAAAGAAGGCTGCAGTTCCTTCTGTCGCGAGGATACCGTAACCGATATTTTGGAAACGGCGAGCCAAGTCCAAGGCTTCTTCTTTGGTATCATCTGCAATGGTGAAGACTACATTTCCGAAAGTTGGCAAATGGAGGTAAGAAGCTTCAAAGGCTTTATAGAGAGCTTTTTCTAGAGTAGCATCAGAACCCATGACTTCCCCTGTTGACTTCATTTCAGGACCAAGTAAGCTATCTACCTTAGCTAACTTGGTGAAGGAGAAGACTGGAGCCTTGATATGAACGCGAGTACTTTCAGGGTAAAGTCCATCTTGGTAACCAAGTTCTGATAAACTTTGACCAAGAATGAGCTTAGTTGCTACCTGAGCCATAGGGATATTGGTTACTTTTGAAAGGAATGGAACTGTACGGCTGGCACGTGGATTAACCTCAATAACGTAGACTTTTTCATCCTTGATAACAAACTGGATGTTCATCATACCAAGACAGTTAAGACCAATTGCTAGGCGTTTGGTGTAGTCTGCAATGGTTTCCTGAACCTTTTGCGACAAGGTTTGTGGAGGATAAACGGCCATTGAGTCACCTGAGTGGACACCGGCACGTTCGATATGCTCCATGATACCAGGAATGAGGACATTTTCCCCGTCTGAGATGGCATCGACTTCACACTCTTGCCCAACGATGTAAGAATCGACAAGGACTGGATGGTCTGGACTGGCCTTAACAGCGGTACGCATGTAAGAACGAAGGTCTTCTTCGTTTTCGACGATTTCCATAGCACGTCCACCCAAGACATAAGATGGACGAACGAGGACTGGGAAGCCAATCTTGCGAGCAGCAAGCACCGCTTCTTCTTCATTAGTTGCTGTTTGTCCTGGTGGCTGTGGAATATCCAAGTCTTTGAGGGCTTGCTCGAAGAGGTCGCGGTCTTCGGCACGATCCAAGTCAGCTACTTGGGTACCAAGAATGGTCACACCTGCTTTTGCCAAAGGCTCTGCAAGGTTGATAGCTGTTTGACCACCAAACTGAACAATAACGCCTTTTGGTTGCTCCAAATCAATGACATTCATCACATCTTCGAATGTCAATGGTTCAAAGTAAAGTTTGTCTGATACCGAGAAGTCGGTAGAAACGGTCTCTGGATTTGAGTTCATGATGATCGCTTCATAACCAGCAGCCTGAATCGCCTTAACAGAGTGAACGGTTGCGTAGTCAAACTCAACCCCTTGTCCGATACGGATTGGACCTGAACCTAGGACAAGTACAGATTCCTTGTCAGACTTGATAGACTCATTTTCCCAACCATAGGTTGAATAGAAATATGGTGTTTCAGAGTCGAATTCTGCCGCACAGGTATCGACCATCTTGTAAACTGGGACAATCTTGTTTTCCAAGCGAAGTTGACGAACTTGCTCAGCTGTCGTTTTCCAGAGTTCCGCAATCTTACGGTCTGAGAAACCATTAAGTTTAGCAGTTTTCAAGACTTCTAGATCTTGTGGATGGGCACCTAATTCTTGCTCAATTTCAAAGATGTGCAAGAGTTTATCAAGATAAAAGATATCAATTTTCGTAAGCTCAGCGATTTCTTCTGGTGTGTAACCACGGCGAATAGCTTCTGATACGTAGAAGAGACGGTCATCTTGGGCCTTGACAACCTTTTCAATCAAGGCATCATCAGAAACGGTTGCCAGTTCAGGCATTTCATTGTGGTGAACCCCAATTTCAAGTGAACGACAGGCTTTTAGAAGAGATTCCTCGATGTTACGACCAATGGCCATGACTTCCCCAGTCGCTTTCATCTGAGTTCCGAGACGGCGTTCACCTTTTTCAAACTTGTCAAATGGGAAACGAGGAATCTTAGCAACAACATAGTCAAGCGCTGGTTCAAACATAGCATAGGTTGATCCTGTAACTGGGTTAATAACCTCATCCAAGGTCAATCCTACTGCAATCTTAGCAGCCAATTTAGCGATTGGATAACCCGTCGCCTTAGAAGCAAGGGCGGATGAACGAGATACACGAGGGTTTACTTCGATGACATAATACTTAAAGCTATGAGGATCAAGTGCCAACTGAACGTTACATCCACCTTCAATCTTGAGAGCGCGGATAATGCTCAAGCTCGCGTCACGAAGCATTTGGTTTTCATAGTCTGACATGGTTTGTGCTGGGGCAAATACGATGGAGTCTCCTGTGTGAATCCCAACTGGGTCAAAGTTTTCCATGTTACAAACAACAAGGGCATTATCAGCTGAGTCTCGCATCACTTCGTACTCGATTTCCTTGAAACCTGCGATTGAACGTTCAATCAAACATTGGGTAACAGGTGACAGTTTCAACCCATTTTCAGCGATTTCACGCAATTCTTCCTCGTTGGCACACATACCACCACCAGTACCACCAAGGGTAAAGGCTGGACGAACGATAACAGGGTAGCCGATTGATGCCGCAAAGGCAACAGCTGCTTCTACTGTGTTGACAATTCCAGAATCTGAAATTGGCTGCTCAAGCTCTTCCATCAATTGTTTAAAGAGGTCACGGTCCTCTGCTTGGTCGATGGCAGACAATTTAGTACCTAAAAGCTCTACCCCAAGCTCATCTAGAATGCCATTTTTAGACAATTCCATGGCCATATTGAGCCCTGTCTGACCTCCAAGAGTTGGAAGCAAAGCATCTGGACGTTCCTTACGGAGAATACGTGTCACAAACTCAAGTGTAATCGGTTCGATGTAGACCTTATCCGCAATCTCCTTGTCCGTCATGATGGTGGCAGGGTTTGAGTTCACCAAGACAACCTCATAACCTTCCTCTTTCAAAGACAAGCAGGCCTGGGTCCCCGCGTAGTCAAACTCAGCAGCCTGACCAATAATAATCGGACCAGAACCAATCACCATAATTTTTTGAATATCAGTACGTTTAGGCATAGTTTATGATACAAAGCCCGTAAAGAACACAGTGAAAATAGGAAACTCGGTGCAGACGCCTTTAGCGTCAAGACGATGTTTATCTTTTTCACACAGTTCTTAGGGCGTGTTCACTTCCGCGAACAATGTATCTTCTCCTTTCTATTCGTCGCCTCACAGAGCGACATTAAATAAGATACAAAGGACGAATAGAAAGCGATTAAATTTTAGGAAATCAAGGAAGGATTGACAATCCAAGTTGGTTTCTCTAAATTCCGAGCTTTCCGTCCGTGTTCAGTTACATAAATTCTCCGACGAGCTTTTACTCGTTTTTAGTTTGCTTGTTTAAAAGCTTCCATCATCTCGATAAATTCATCAAATAGGTAGCTTGCGTCGTGTGGACCAGGAGCTGCGTCTGGGTGGAATTGTACAGAAAAACCTGGTTGGTATCTGTGGCGAACTCCTTCAACTGACTTGTCATTGATTTCTTCGTGGGTAATGATCAAATGCTCTGGCAAGTCCTCACGGCTAACTGCATAACCGTGGTTTTGGCTGGTAAAGTCTACGCGTCCTGTTGCAATTTCACGTACCGCGTGGTTAAATCCACGGTGACCAAATTTCATCTTGTAGGTCTTCGCCCCGTTTGCCATGGCAAAAAGTTGGTGTCCCATACAAATACCGAAAATTGGAATTTTCCCTTGCACACCACGAATCATGTCCAGTGCTTCTGGAACGTCTTCTGGGTTACCTGGACCATTTGACAACATAACTCCATCAGGATTTAGGTGGAGAATTTCTTCTGCCGTTGTTGAATACGGAACGACGGTCACGTTACAGTTACGCTTAGAAAGTTCACGTAAGATTGAGTGCTTGAGACCAAAGTCTACTAAGACCACGCTCAAACCAACTCCAGGAGCTGGATAGGAAGTTTTAGTGGAAACCTGTTTGATATTGTCTGTCGGCAAGACTGTTGCTTGGAGCTGGTCCGTCACATGGTCCATACTGTCTCCAACATGGGTCAAGGTTGCACGCATCGTACCATGCTTACGGATAATCTTAGTAAGGGCACGCGTATCAATCCCTGAGATACCTGGAATTTTCTTGGCTTTCAAGAATTCGTCCAAGGTCATTTGGTTGCGCCAGTTGCTAGCTCGACGCGCCTCTTCGAAAACGACAACTCCTTTACAAGTTGGAATGATGGATTCGTAATCATCACGGTTAATTCCATAATTTCCCACCAAAGGATAGGTAAAGGTCAAGATTTGTCCATTATAAGACTGGTCTGTAATGGATTCTTGGTAGCCGGTCATCCCTGTGTTAAAGACGATTTCGCCTGTTACATCAATATCTGCTCCGAAGGCCTTACCTTCAAAAACTGTGCCATCTTCTAATACTAGAAGTCTTTTTGTCATATTTTCACCTCTCGTGGACGCTCACTGGCGTCTTTTAACGTCTTGTGTTTTAGTTGGCGTTTCTACTCGCCAGTACGGATTCTAAGATTGCCATTCGAACAAAGACACCGTTGGTCATTTGTTGGACAATGCGTGATTTTGGTGCTTCAACCAAGTGGTCAGCAATTTCCACATCTCGATTCACTGGAGCAGGATGCATAATGATTGCTGTTTCTTTTAAGCGATTATAGCGTTCTTGGTTCAAGCCGTGTTGAGCATGGTAGTCTTCTTTTGAAAAAACGGCTCCACTTTCATGGCGTTCATGTTGAACTCGGAGTAACATCAAAACATCCACCTGATCAACAATCTCATCAATAGTTACAAACTGTCCATAGTCCGCAAACTCTTGACTTCTCCATTCCTCAGGTCCTGCAAAGTACAGTTCAGCTCCCAAGCGTTTCAAAATTTGCATATTGGATTTGGCAACGCGTGAGTGGTCCAAGTCGCCTGCAATAGCAACCTTGAGACCCTCAAAGTGGCCAAATTCCTCATAAATAGTCATCAAATCAAGCAAGCTCTGGCTAGGATGTTGACCTGAGCCATCCCCACCATTGATAATAGAAGTTGTAATCGTCGGACTCACAATCAACTCTCTGTAATAGTCTACCTCTGGGTGGCGAATCACACAGACATCCACTCCTAGAGCAGATAGGGTCAAGATGGTATCATACAATGTCTCACCCTTATTGACTGAGCTAGTCTTCACATCAAAGTCCAGTCGCTCCAATCCTAGCTTAATCTCTGCCACTTCAAAGGACTTATGTGTCCGTGTAGAATCTTCAAAGAAGAGATTAGACACGATAGGTTTGTTCTCGTAGGGAAGTTGGGCTCCATTTTTAAACTCGATTCCTCGTTTGATCAATTTCATCACTTGATCAACTGTAAGGTCTTCCATAGAAACCACATGGTTCAATGCTTGTTGGTTTTCTGACATGGCTACTCCTTCAGCTTTCTAAGCTTCTTCAGTAATCAGAACTCTGTCTTGGCCATCAAGTTCTGTCATCTCTACGATGATTTCTTCAGAACGACTGGTTGGGATATTTTTCCCAACGTAATCTGGACGGATAGGCAATTCTCTATGTCCACGGTCAACTAGCACCGCAAGACTCACGCGCGCAGGACGACCATGGCCAACAATATTATCGATCGCAGCACGGATAGTACGGCCTGTATAGAGCACATCATCCACCAAGATAACCTCACGGTCAGTCACATCAACAGAAATCAAAGAAGTATCTTCTCCGCTTTTAACATCATCACGGAAAGGCTTGGTGTCCAATTCCACAACAGGAACAGTGATGTTTTCCAACTGCTCCAAGCGTTCTTTGATACGATGAGCGATGAAAACACCACGCGTTTTTATCCCAGCTAGGATAATTTTATTCAAATCTTTATTGCGCTCAATAATCTCGTAAGTAATTCGCGTAATCGCGCGTTTGACGGTCAATTCGTCTACAACTTCTTTTGCCTTCATGACAAACCTCCAAAAAGAAAAGTCTCCTTCTACAAGGAGACTTGAAATGTATAGCCAAGCGAGCCCTACTGTAAACAGTATAGACTTCACCCTTCTACTTTATCGCGCTCCTTGCCTGCCTCACGGGACAGGTTTAAAGGACTATTTAGTTACCATTTACTATAGCACAAAGCACCCTTAAAATCAAGCAAAAACTTTTTCAGAGTCCCCTTAAACATTACTAAAATCATATAATTGGGGATAGTGGTCACATTCTGGATTTTTGGGATGGCAGATAGCTCGTCCAAAGTAAATCATGGCCTGGTGGGCTGCTAACCACTCTTCTGGTGGCAAGACATCCATAACACGTTTTTCTACTTCAAGTGGCGTAGCTGATTTTTTAACGATATCGTGATGCTTGCAGATACGCTCCACATGAGTATCCACTGCAAAAGCAGGAATCCCAAAGCCCACACTCATGACAACATTGGCTGTCTTACGACCAACACCAGCTAGACTTTCTAATTCCTCTCGAGTCTGAGGCACTTGACCATCAAAATCGTCTAGTAACTGTTGGGCACATTTTTTAAGGAATTTGGCCTTATTTCGATACAGTCCCAGGCGAGAAATGTGTGAAGCAATTTCACTCTCTGTCGCTACAGACATGGCTTGTGGTGTCGGAAAAGCAGCAAAGAGACCTGGCGTGGCCTTATTTACCGCTGCATCTGTGGTCTGAGCTGACAACATCACTGCAACCAAGAGTTCAAAATGATTGGTAAAATCAAGACTAGGCTTAGCATCTGGAAAGAGGGCAATAATTTCCTCTATGACATGACGGGCACGTTTCTTAGATAAAACCATCTACTCGTCTCCATCAAACAGTCCTTGCAAGCCAGCAAATGGACTGTTTTCTTCTTTCTTGACTGCTTGTTGGGCTTGGTATTCATCTTCAGTCATGATTTGCCAGTCATTTCCAGACACAAACCCTTGGCCCGCCTCTTCTTCTTCCGTCAAGACCTTGATTGGGATATTGAGCAGAATATTATCTGCTACGCTCTCAGCAAGGTCTATTTCCCCATTTTCAATAGGCAAGACCAAGTCATCATCAAGAACTTCCTGGTCCAGTTGGTTGGTCGCTACTTCCATGAAAACTTCTGTCACTGGATAAGACTCAGCCAACTCAACTGGCTCCATACTGCGGCTGGAAGCAAGAACAATGGTATAAGATAGCTGATAGTCTAAGAAATACAGACGGTCTTCATACTGTACCTTCCCCACTGCAAGGATATCTTTGACATCTAAAATCTCTTGGTTCCGTTTACGCAAGTCTGCTGCCAGGTCCAAAGCTTGTTCAAAATGCAGGCCTTCAGGTTGCTTACGAATTTCTTGAATGTTTAACTTCATATTTCCTCCATAAAGATGTACTCACTTGATTATACCATGAAAAGGCTATAAGTCAGCCTCCCAAACTTTGATATTAAAATCTCATTTTTTAACATATTTACTATGACAAACTTTCCTATTAGTGCTATACTATAGGCAAGAATACATCAGAGCAAGGAGGATGCTCATATGGAGGACAAAGCACTCATCACTGAAGCTTACCAACTCCTTTCCGAGTTAAATAAAAGCTACCAAAGCTGTAAACAAGGAACAGCTGATGATCTTCGACTGCAAGAGCTGCTGAACACCACTCTTAAGGAACTAAAAACAGCAGAAAAACTGGACAACAGTATCTTAATCGACCTTGAGAAATTTTACCAACGTACCAGTCTTCTTATTGGACTAGGGAGCCTAAAACTAAACGATCAAGCTCGTATTGCTTGGCGAAACTATGACAAGTTCCACTACGAACATGTCAAACACGTGCTAACTCTCTATGGGCCTGTTTTCGGTTTTTAGAGTTTGAAATTACTTGTTTTCTGTTGACAAAATTTCCTGAAAGGTATAGGATAGAGGTACTAATACTCGGAGGTAAGGGAGACATGAACAACTAAGTCTATCAAATAAAGAATCTTTATTTAGTAGATCTTGTTTTTGTCTCTTTATTGTGTGCTCTTTTTATACTAGATTTTCTAGTATCTTGTCCTCATTGAAAATCAAAAAACTAGAAAGCTATGCTCCTCTTGGGTTGGGGTAGGCAGCTCCAAGCTAGTTTGACGAGTTTTTCAACGAGGATAATAGAGTTTTGGACAGTGACTTTGGGCTCTACTAGATAAAGTAGAGCTTTTTGTTATGCACTATCGACATTCTAGAAAGGGCAACAATATGATAAAAATCAATCATCTAACTATCACGCAAAACAAAGATCTACGAGATCTTGTATCTGACCTAACCACGACTATCCAAGACGGAGAAAAGGTTGCTATTATTGGTGAAGAAGGAAATGGTAAATCGACTTTACTACGAGCTTTAATGGGAGAAGCATTACCTGATTTTACCATCAAGGGCGACATCCAGTCTGACCTTCAATCACTGGCCTACATTCCTCAAAAACTCCCCGAGTTCCTGAAAAATAGGACTCTACATGACTACTTCTTTTTGGATTCTGCTGATTTAGACTACAGCATTCTTTATCGTTTGGCGGAGGAATTGCACTTTGATAGCGACCGTTTTGCTAGCGACCAAGAGATTGGCAGTCTATCAGGGGGCGAAGCATTGAAAATTCAGCTCATCCACGAGTTAGCCAAACCTTTTGAGGTTCTGTTTTTAGATGAACCTTCAAATGACCTAGACCTTGAGACGGTTGATTGGCTAAAAAGACAGATTCAAAAGATTAGGCAAACTGTTATTTTCATTTCCCATGATGAAGACTTTCTTTCTCAAACGGCAGATACTATTGTCCACTTGCGACTGGTCAAGCATCGGAAAGAAGCAGAAACACTAGTCGAGCATTTAGACTATGATCGCTATAGTGAGCAGAGAAAGGCTAATTTTGCCAGACAAAGTCAGCAAGCTGCTAACGACCAGAGAGCCTATGACAAAACCATGGAAAAACATCGCCGCGTTAAGCAAAATGTAGAAACTGCACTTCGAGCAACCAAAGACAGTACTGCTGGTCGCCTATTGGCTAAAAAGATGAAAACTGTTCTCTCTCAAGAAAAACGCTTTGAAAAGGAAGCTCAGTCCATGACCCAAAAACCACTTGAAGAGGAACAAATCCAACTTTTCTTTTCAGACATCCAACCATTAGCATCTTCTAAAGTCTTAGTCCAACTGGAAAAAGAAAATTTGTCCATTGGCGAGCGTATTTTAGCTCAGGAGTTACAACTAACGGTCCGTGGCCAAGATAAAATCGGTATCATCGGGCCAAATGGTGTTGGGAAATCAACTCTGTTAGCCAAGTTGCGGCAACTACTAAGCGCCAAAAGAGAGATTTCACTTGGTTTTATGCCACAAGATTACCATAAAAAGCTGCAATTGGATCTATCTCCAGTAGCCTATCTCAGCCAAACTGGACAAAAAGAGGAACTACAGAAAATCCAATCTCACCTAGCCAGTCTCAATTTCAACTATCCAGAGATGCACCACCAAATCCGCTCGCTATCTGGCGGGCAACAAGGCAAGCTCCTACTTGTAGATTTAGTGTTGCGCAAACCAAACTTTCTCATTCTGGATGAGCCTACCCGAAATTTCTCACCAACTTCCCAACCCGAAATCAGAAAACTCTTTGCCTCCTATCCCGGCGGTCTGATCACTGTTTCGCATGACAGACGCTTCTTAAAAGAGGTCTGTACGAGTATCTATCGCTTGACAGAAAATGGTTTGGAAGTCGTCGCTTTACAAGATTTATAATTTTTGAACATAGCAAAAATCCAGAGACGATCTCTGGATTTTGTTTACATCTGTTTCAAACGTTCAATCCGTTCTGAGATAGGTGGATGGGTATAAAAGAGTTTTTGAAGTCCGCCACCTTTCTTAGGATTATTGATATAAAGAGCGCTACTGGCATCGTCAACATGGTGATGCATCGGCTCGCTATTTTCCAACTTACGCAAGGCATTGATCATCCCTTGAGGATTGCGAGTCAGCTCCACACTGGATGCATCCGCCAGAAATTCCCTCTGACGGGAAATGGCAAGTTGCACCAAGGTTGCTGCGAGAGGTGCTAGAACAATGGCTAATAGAGAGATGATAAGCATGATAATCTCCAAACCATTTCCATCGCGATCATTATCACTCCGTCTGCGACCTGCGCCACCCCACCACATCATCCGTCCTGCCATACTAGACAAAAGGGTAATGGCACTGGCAAGGGCAACAGCAATTGTCGAAATACGGATATCGTAGTTTCGGATATGACTGACCTCATGGCCCATAACAGCTTCCAGTTCCTCGCGATTCATGATAGCCAGAAGGCCCGAAGTGGCTGCGACAGCTGCATTCTGCGGGTTTGAACCTGTCGCAAAGGCATTTAAAGAAGAATCCTCAATGATGAAAACACGTGGCATGGGGATCTGAGCGACCATGGCCATATCTTCTACTACATGGTAGAGGTCTGGGGCTGTTTGCTCATCAACCTCACGCGCCCCATTCATAGACATGACAATCTCTGTCGATTGAAAGATCATGGTCAGAGCGTAGATAAGACCAATAATCAAGGCAATAATCATGCCACCAAGACCTGAGCGCATGAAGAGATAGCCAACCGCATAACCAACCAAGGTCAAGAGTAGGAAGAAAACCAGCAACAAAATCCAGGTTTTTCGTTTATTGCTCGCAATTTGATCAAACAACATCTTAGTCACCTAAACCACTAAAGTCAACTTTAGGAACTGCCTTTTCCTCTTCAGGTGTTTGAAGGAAGTCTGCAGCTTTAAAGCCAAATAGTCCTGCGATGATGTTACTTGGGAAACTTTCAAGTTTTACATTGTAGTTGCTGACAACACTGTTGTAGAGTTGACGAGAGTAAGAAATTTTATTTTCTGTATTGGTCAACTCTTCTTGCAATTTGATAAAGTTGGCACTAGCTTTCAAGTCTGGGTAATTCTCTGCTACTGCAAAGATACCAGAAATCTGGCGGGTAAGGGCATCACTAGCCTTCATAGCTTCTGCTGGTGAAGTTGCTGTGGCTACTTGTCTACGAAGTTCTGTCACTTTTTCCAAGGTAGAACCTTCATATTTCGCATAGCCTTTGACTGTTTCAATCAAGTTTGGGAGGAGATCATTACGACGCTTCAACTGAACATCTATCTGGCTCCAAGCCTCCTTGGTCTGCATACGATTTTTAACCAAACCGTTATAGCTAACAATCACAAAAATAACAATCAGAGCCAAAACTCCAAGAATAATCCAAGTCATAATCTTATTCCTTTCTGCTTTTAGATTACTACCAGTATATCAAAATTTTAACGAATATGGTAAAATAAGATGATACTAGAGAAGGAAACTACTATGAAACCAGAAACATTTTACAGCCTACTAGCTGAGCAAAATCTTCCACTTTCGGACCAGCAAAAGAACCAATTTGAACGGTATTTTGAACTCTTGGTCGAGTGGAATGAGAAGATTAACCTGACCGCTATTACAGATAAAGAGGAAGTTTATCTCAAACATTTTTACGATTCGATTGCACCTATTCTGCAAGGCTTGATTTCAAATGAAACTATCAAACTTCTTGATATCGGAGCGGGGGCAGGATTTCCTAGTCTACCCATGAAAATCCTCTATCCTCAGTTAGATGTAACCATCATTGATTCGCTAAATAAGCGCATCAACTTCCTTCAGCTTTTGGCTCAAGAGCTGGATTTGGAAGGTGTTCACTTCTACCATGGACGGGCAGAAGACTTTGCCCAAGACAAGAACTTCCGTGCCCAATTTGATGTGGTGACGGCTCGTGCGGTTGCCCGCATGCAGGTTTTGTCTGAACTGACCATTCCCTATCTTAAAGTCGGCGGAAAACTATTGGCACTCAAGGCCAGCAATGCTCCTGAGGAATTGCTAGAAGCCAAGAACGCTCTCAACCTCCTCTTCAGCAAGGTCGAAGACAATCTCAGCTACGCTCTACCAAATGGAGATCCGCGCTACATCACTGTGGTCAAAAAGAAAAAGGAGACGCCTAACAAGTACCCAAGAAAGGCTGGCATGCCCAATAAACGCCCGCTTTAAACAATGGTGCACCCTTGTTTAAAGTTCAGAAAACCATTTACAAAATCAACTTCGCTCTCACATTTCTAGGCTCGGGAAAAAAATGATTTACAAAATCATACCTCGCTCTCGTATTTCTAGGCTCGGGAAAAAATGATTTACAAAATCAAACCTCGCTCTCGCATTTCCGGGCTCGGGAAAAAATGATTTACAAAATCATTTTTTTCTGCTATACTATCACAAGCAAAGGTTTTTAATGTCATCCTGTGAGGTGACGAAGGCGCAGATTTATATAAATTTTTAAAAGATAGCTATTTTTTAAAAAGTCTTACTCTGAGGGCCTATTGCTGCAAAATAATGGGCTCTTTTTTGGTGCCCAAAAGTGAGGTTTTTATGAAACAGGAATCAACTGTTGACTTGTTACTAGACGTTGATCAACGTCCTTCTGCTGGTAAAGGTATTCTTCTAAGCTTCCAGCACGTATTTGCCATGTTTGGTGCAACCATTCTCGTTCCCTTAATTTTGGGAATGCCCGTATCGGTTGCTCTCTTTGCATCCGGTATTGGAACACTTATCTACATGATTTCTACTGGCTTTAAGGTTCCAGTTTATCTAGGTTCTTCATTCGCCTTTATCACGGCTATGTCTCTAGCCATGAAAGAAATGGGGGGCGATGTATCTGCTGCTCAAACGGGGGTAATCTTGACTGGTTTGGTCTATGTCCTTGTAGCAGCAAGTGTTCGTTTTGCAGGTACAAAATGGATTGATAAACTCTTGCCCCCAATCATTATCGGACCTATGATTATCGTTATCGGTCTTGGTCTTGCTGGTTCTGCTGTAACGAATGCTGGACTTGTAGCAGACGGAAACTGGAAAAACGCCCTTGTAGCCGTTGTTACATTCTTGATTGCCGCCTTTATCAATACAAAAGGAAAAGGTTTCCTCCGTATCATTCCTTTCCTCTTTGCCATCATCGGTGGGTACATCTTCGCTATGATGCTTGGTTTGGTTGACTTTACCCCAGTCCTTCAAGCAAACTGGTTTGAAATTCCTGGTTTCTACTTGCCATTTAGTACAGGTGGTGCCTTTAAAGAGTACAACTTGTACTTCGGTCCTGAAACAATCGCCATCTTGCCAATCGCTATTGTAACAATTTCAGAACACATCGGAGACCACACAGTTTTGAGCCAAATCTGTGGCCGTCAATTCCTGAAAGAACCAGGACTTCACCGTACGCTTCTCGGTGACGGTATTGCAACATCTGTATCTGCTTTCCTCGGTGGACCAGCCAATACGACTTACGGTGAAAATACAGGGGTTATCGGGATGACTCGTATCGCTTCTGTCTCAGTTATCCGTAACGCAGCCTTTATCGCCATTGCTCTTAGCTTCCTAGGTAAGTTCACTGCCTTGATTTCAACCATTCCAAATGCTGTGCTTGGTGGCATGTCCATCCTTCTCTACGGAGTTATCGCCAGCAATGGTTTGAAAGTTTTGATTAAAGAACGCGTTGACTTCAGTCAAATGCGTAACCTCATCATTGCTAGTGCCATGTTAGTACTTGGACTTGGGGGAGCCATCCTCAAACTTGGGCCAGTTACACTTTCAGGTACTGCTTTATCAGCCATGACAGGAATCATCTTGAACTTGATCTTGCCACACGAAAATAAAGACTAATCATCTATACAAATCATAACCACCCGTCTAACGGGTGGTTTGCA